>NZ_CP037421.1:6171676-6296225 GCF_007748155.1 Gimesia panareensis | reverse complement strand
GCACTGTTGGCTTGCCAACTGTGAAAAGAAAACTTGAACAACAGATAAGATCAAAGGAGCAGGTTTCATCTATATTGAAACCTGCTCCTTTGACTGACTGCATAAAAAAAGAGCCTGCTGAATCGAATCCAGCAGGCTCTTTTAGTTTCGAAGATCAGATCGTGTCAGCTTATCTGTATTTCACAACCGTTTTATAATTCGGTGCAAACAGCCGCGGACCGCGGGTCTTGTAGACCACTCTGCCGGGGGCATAATAAGCGCCCGGAGCATAATAAGTCGTTGTCACCGGAGCGACCACCACCGGAGCGGGCTGGTAGTACACGGGAGCGACGACCGGAGCGGGTACGACAGCGGGGGCATAATAGGCGGTCATCGCGGGCACATAGTAACCCGTGCTCACCGGAGCGGGAACCGCATACACCGGAGCCGGTCCGACATAAGCAAACGGGGAGCTATAGTAAGTTACCCGGCCGCCAGCTTCGGAAACTTGTGGCAGCATGGCAAAACAGGCAGCGATCACGGCTACCGCAGACAGCATTCGAATTCGCATGAGACTGACTCCTGAAGAAGAGGGACATCGTGTTTCTAAGATCACTGAGCCGGCGCGGCTCAGGTCAGTTCAGCAGCAATACGCAAGTCGCAACCTCCTGCAACCGCTTCTGACATCCCTGTCCGTCTCTCGCACTTGTTGAACTGCGCAGGTTAGCCCTGCATTATCGATTATACAGGTTATACGGCCGACATCCACCAGCCATAACCCATTTTTCTTTCAGATCAACAGACCGTGATGCGATGTTCAGACAGTAGAAAACGGGCCGCCTGCCTGAAATCAGGTATTCCCGCCCTTTCGGGCACCCTCAATCAACCCCTGCAGATATCCGAAGGCATGCAGCCGCCCCAGCATGGTATAACCGGGCTCTCCTGCCTCTTCTCCCACCAGCTGGGGCACATGGTCGGGTCGGATCGGCCCTGAAAAACCAATCTCCTGGTACGCCTGCACCGCGGCATACATGTCGGTGGGACCGTTATCGTGAAAGGTCTCTACGAACCGCTCGCGGGTCCCTTGGATGTCCCGAAAATGCACGTATTTGATATGCGGACCCAGCCGCCGGATCGTCGTTGGAATGTCCACGCCCATCTCGGCGAAGGTTCCCTGGCAGAAACAGATCGCATTCGCCGGACTGGGCGCCAGTTGCACCAGCCGTTCAAAATTTGCGACGCAGTTCATAATCCGCGCTTTGCCCATGAACGTCTCCAGCGGCGGATCGTCCGGATGCATCGCCAGCGTCACGCCGCACTCCTCCGCGACCGGCACCAGTTCCGTGAGAAACCGTTCCAGGTTGGTCCAGAGTTCTTCAGCACCGATCGGGCTGGCTTCCGTCTCCCGCGTGGTCTCCGACAGGGAAACCGCCTGCTCCGCCTGGGCGACGTCAAAACCAGTCACCAGTGCGCCGCCCCGCTCTTTGGCGTCCAGCTGCGTCCGCACCCAGTCCGTACCCGCCATGAAGTTGTAACAGACGAAGGGAATGCTCACCGCCTGCATGTCTCGCAGCAGCGTTTTCATTTCCTCAAGTTCAGCCTCGGCCCGGTCATTCCCCAGCTTAATGTTTTCAATCGGCAGATAACCTTCGATCGCGGCAATCTTCAAGCCACACGCTTCCACCTGATCACGCACCGCTTCCAGTTTCTCCCGCCCCGGTCCGGGGTAGCGGATCGTGACATGCGTGACGCCGATCTGTGACAGCATTGTCAGGTTCTCGTTGGTAAAGGGCGTGACTACCGATGTCAGTTGCATGTGTTACTTTCTGTACTCAACAGGGGGGGAAGTTCGCAGGAATAACGCGCTTTTCTTTCTGTCATCCAGGTATTCATTTTCATATTTTTCCACTGATTTCACAATCACCGACGTACAGAATTAACAGGTTCTGCCTTTTCTCGAATGTCGCTTCTGAGTTAAAATCCGACATTCATTCTCAATCGACGCACGAATTCATTTTCTGACAGGCGCTCTCAGATGCATCGTATTACTCCTTCCAGCCCCGACGGGCCGATTCTCAGAGACATCGATTCCCTCGCGAAAGAAATCGGCCTGGGACCAGGCGACTACGAACCGTACGGCCGCCTCAAAGCCAAACTGGTCCACGGACTCGCAGACAAATTAGCCGACCGTCCACTGGCGAAATACATCGGCGTCACTGCCATCAACCCGACTCCACTGGGCGAAGGCAAAACCGTGACCGCCATCGGCCTGGCGATGGCCCTCTCGCAACTGGGCCACACCACGATCGGCACGCTCCGCGAACCCTCGTTGGCACCGGTGTTCGGCATCAAGGGAGGCGGGGCCGGCGGAGGCAATTGCACGCTGGAGCCCCAGTTCGATATCAACCTGCATTTCACCGGCGACATGCACGCGGTCACTTCAGCCACCAATCTACTGGCCAGCATCATCGATAACCACATGGCCCGGCGGAAACTTCCCGAAATCAATCCGAAGACCATCACCTGGAAACGGGCCCTGGACCTCTGCGACAAAGGACTGGCTCACATCATCAGCGGACTCGATCAGCCGCCGCAGGCCCCCCTCCGTGAGACCGGCTTCGATCTGACCGCCGCCTCGGAAGTGATGGCAATCCTCGCTCTGGCTAACGACCCCCGCGATCTGCGCCTGCGACTGGGACGCATCGTTGTCGGCATGACATTCGACCGTCAGCCGGTGACCGTCGAACAATTGGGCTGTGCCGGTGCGATGGCCGCCCTGCTCGTCGATGCCCTGAGACCCAATCTGGTGCAGAGCTGCGAAGCGACCCCGTTTCTCGTGCACTCTGGCCCCTTCGGCAATATCGCACACGGCAACAGTTCTATCATCGCCGACCAGATCGCCCTGCGACTGGCGGATTACGTCGTCACCGAAAGCGGCTTCGGTGCGGACTGCGGCGCAGAAAAGTTCTTCGATATCAAATGCCGCACCAGCGGTCTGCAGCCCGACGCGGAAGTGCTGGTCTGTACGGCCCGTGCGTTGAAACTGCAGAGCGGTCAGTTCGACGTCCATCCGGGGAAACCGCTGCCTCCCGCACTCCTCGAAGAAAATCTGGATGCCCTGCATGCCGGAGCCGTCAATCTGCGGGCGCACCTGGATATCATTCAGCAGTATCATCTGCCCACCGTGGTCGCCATCAATGCCTTCCCCGATGATTCCGAACGCGAACTGGAAGAGATTCAGAAGATCGCGCTCGAACAGGGCGCCTCAGCGGCCGTCATCACACGAGCCTTCAGTGAAGGGGGCGAAGGCTCACTTGCTTTGGCCGAAGCGGTCGTCCAGGCTGCCGCACAGCCGAATCAGTTTCAGTACCTCTATCCCCTCGAAATGCCGATCGCGGAGAAAATCGAAACGATCGCGACCCGCATCTACGGCGCTGGCTCCGTCGAATTCGAACCGTTGGCCCGCCGACGGATGCAGGAATATGAACAGCTGGGTTACGGCGATCTGCCCATCTGCATCGCCAAAACGCAGTATTCGCTCTCCCACGATCCGCATCTGCTGGGACGACCGAGCGGCTTTACCTTCCCGGTCCGCGATCTGCGTCTCTCCGCGGGCGCCGGTTTTCTGTACGCGTTGAGTGGCGAAATCCGCACGATGCCCGGCCTCCCCTCAGAGCCGGCCGCACTGCGGATCGACATCGACGATACCGGCAAGATCATCGGACTGCATTGAAAGTCGACAGGAACTGCTAAGCAAGTTCAGTCGCACGATACTGGTTCGTCCCCGGCGTAAACAGCTCGGGCAGCCAGGCGACCCCCAGTCCCGGTTTCTGCGGCACTTTGATCCGCCCCTGTTCCACTTCAATCGGGGTGTCGATCAGCTGGGGATATAGAATCCGCAGGTGGGCCCGCAGGCTCTCCTGCCAGGCCACATTATTCGAACTCGCGGCGACATGTACTCCGTTAAGTAACGTCAGCGGTCCCGTGCAGTCATGCATCACCACGGGAATGTTATAGAACTGTGCCAGCCGGGTGATGTTCCGCGTCTGCGAAATTCCGCCGACCCATGTTGGATCGATCATCACAAAGTCCGCCGCCCGTTTTTCCAGCGCCAGCCGATAGTCGTCCGGACCGTTGAACATCTCACTCACTGCCACTGGGATCCCCGCCTTGTCACGGAAATCAGCCAGCGTATCCACGCAGTCAATTCGCAGCAGGTCCTCGGCCCACAGGATGTCATATTCCTGCAGGCGTTTGGCGATGCGGAGCGCCGGCGCGAGTTGAAAGAACCCGTGCCCGTCGATGATCAGTTCGATGTTGCTCCCCAGTGCGTCCCGTATTTTCTGAAACGGTTCCAGCGCCCGCGTGATGTCTTCATGCGTAATGTGCAGTGGACCGTTCGTCTTGTGAGCTGCGAAGTCCAGCGTCCAGACTTTGAGCGCCTGGTAGCCTTCCGACAGCAGCGATCGCGCCAGCTCCACCGGCTCATTGACGGCAGACCAGTAATCGTTCAGTGGTCCCTGGTTCCCCACCGAACCGTGACCCGGCCAGGTATGCTTGCTCTCTTTGTCACTGGTGCCCCCATAGGAAGGGCCGCCGCAGCTGTTGTAGGTACGAATCGATTCCTGCACACAGCCTCCCAGCAGCTGCCAGACCGGCTGGGAGGTCACCTGGCCGAATATGTCCCACAGTGCGAGGTCTATTGCCGAGATCGCCCGCAGCTCGGTTCCCCGGGAGCCGAAGTTCGTTGCCCGTTCATACAGGAACCGCCAGTGGGCTTCGATATCGAGCGGATTCTTCCCCATCAGGTAATGCGACATCCAGTCGTGGATCATCGCTGCGACTGCATGCGGAGCGTAATAGGTCTCGCCGCAACCGACGATGCCTTCGCTGGTATGAATCCGCACCAGCAGCAGCCCCGGCATAATTGACTCGGCAATGGACGTTTCAATTTTGGTGATCTGCATCAGAGTTCCTTGCGCAGCGGGTTAATCAATGGATTCAAACGGGAACAGCGGTTTTCGGCGGTACTGATAGTCGAACTGCTCCATATCCGCCGAGGTTGAACCGGGGGTATTGACGCGGATCAGGTTCGGGCAGACCGGGCGATAGGCGGCCAGCGGCGCCTGTACCCCTTTGGCGATCAGGATCTGATAGTCGCCGGGCTCGATATTGCACGAGGTCAACTGCCCCAGGCTGAACGGGGGTGTCCGATGACTGTTGAGCATGATCGTCAGACCATAATCGGTCTGTACTACGGCTGTCGGCCCCATGTGAAATTCGGTTTTGCCTCCGTGTCGTACTTCCGATTCCGTGAAATGGCCGTCATGCACACTGACGACATTCACGTCTGCGACCAGGGGTTCGCCGTGCAGGTCATCGGTTTTACCACCCATCTCCAGCCTGATCATCGTCGCTCCGGGACCCGCGGTGATAGCCGCCTGGGCCGCCTCGGGATCATACAGGCAGGCGAAGCTCGCCGGACCGTTTCGCCGTTCGATCGCATGCAGGATTGTCGTTCCATCTGCCGGAGAACCGCCGCCGATGTTATCTCCCATATCCAGAAAACAGACCGGGCCCGCCATCTGCTCCGCTCGTTTCAACGCCTCATCAATGTCAATCAGTTTGGCCTGAAATTCTTTGCGGCGGTCGATCAGTGTCTTTCCCAACTGATCTGCCAGCTCCTGCGCCTGCTGTGGATCATTATCTGTGACCACAATAAAGCCCGAACCCATTTCCTCTACATCCGCATAGGGAAAGCCGAGGATAATGCTGTTCGACAGCACGCCGGGTGTCTGCAGCATTTCATCTGCCTGGCAATACAGCGAGGCACACGGTTCGGAAGAAGTATGCTGACGCTCGATATTAATCGCCACCGGCACGAAACAGGCGGCCTGCGTTGGTTTGACCTCCCCTTTCAATGTCCGATCCATCAGCCGGGCTGCTTCGATGCCCCGATCCTTCTGATCGATGTGCGGATTCGAACGGTAGACAATCGTCGCATCGCAGGCGTCGATCATCTTCTGTGACACATTCGCATGGGCATCCAGCGTGCAGATGACAGGCAGATCCGGACCAACCTGTTCGCGAACCAGCGACAGCCAGTAACCATCCAGGTCCCGTTCGCTTTCGCTGACGCCCGCACCATGCGGCGCGACCAGCAGACCGTCCAGCGGTCCCGCCTCCTTCAGTGCGGTCAGCATCTGGCTGACCAGCGTATCAACGGTTTCCGCCGTGATCGTTCCGCCCGGCAGAGCCCGGGCGACAAAGATCGGCACCGCTTCCAGGTCAGTCTCTGCCAGTCCCGCGAAGAAACCGCCAATCTCGTGGGCCGAGTCTTTAAAAATCGGGTAGATCTCATCTCCCGTCGCCAGCACATCATGCTCGAAATCGGTCAGCGTCGTCGCCGTCTGAATAAATGTATTCGATTCGTGTTGTATTGATAGAATTCCGACACGCATCTCAGGCTCCTCCAGACCGCATCAGTCAAAACTTATGGAAAATCTCGGCACCGTATCTTAAAATGGAACGTTACATTCACTATAATGAAACGCAGGCGGGGATGCAAGCAGATCCCCAGCGCGAACGGATGACTCTTTCAACAAGACGCAAACTAACATGCCTTCCACCAAAGAAGCCTCTTCCCTGGGCAAAGCATTTCAGGTACTCGAAGTCCTGGCAACCGCTGCCGGACCGCGGTCGCTCTTGGAAATTGTGCAGGAGCTGGGACTGCATAAACCGACCGTGCACCGGATCCTCGGCGAACTGCTCAACCTGGGCTACGTGAGTCGTGTCGAAAAAGGCGTCTATGAAATTACTCCCAAACTCAGGCGACTTGCGTCTGGCGAACTCGAAGATCATCTGGTTGAAATCGCTGATCCCTGTCTGCGGGAACTGCATACGGAAACGGGAGAGACCGTCAACCTGGGCGTTCTCCGCGGGACCAATGTCCGTTACCTGCGGGTGCTCGAAAGTACGCATCCCCTCCGGCGGATCGTTGAACCGGACAGCGCGGATCCCTTTTACTCGACTTCCCTGGGGCGTGCGATTACGCTGCAACTGACCGATGAGGAATGGGATGCGCTGATCAATCGCACCCGCCTGCTGCCCCGGACCGCGGAAACCGTGACCGATGTCAAACAGCTCCGCAAAATTCATCATCGCGCACAACAGGACGGCTACTCCGTCGAGCAGGATCAGAACGATGTCGGCGTGACCTGTATCGGGGCGCCCCTCTATCAACAGGAAAACATCGTGGCCGCCATCAGCCTCAGCGTTCCTACCGCCCGGGCAGATGACAAAGCACTACAGAATTTCATCAAAACCGTCCTGCGAACGGCCGAACAGATTTCCCACAAACTTGAATTCAAGAGATGAGCCAACCATGAACGACACCACCCCGGAAACAATCACGCTGAAAATGATGCGGGAATCTCTCTATTCCGCCATCGTCTGTGATGCCCTCGATTCCATCGGCCTGACCAACCAGTCCCCCCGCAAGGAACTGTTCCCGATGACTGTCGAAGATGTGGTCGTGGGCCGCTGCAAAACCAGTCTCTGGGCTGACATGTACCACGTCGACCCCAGCCCTTACGAACTGGAACTCAAAGGCGTCGATTCGATCAACGCCGACGAAATTTTCATTGCCGCCGCCAGCGGATCGATGCGGTCCGGCATCTGGGGAGAACTCCTCTCTACTGCTGTCAAGCACCGGGGCTGTACGGGAGCGATCATCGATGGTGCCGTTCGCGATGTCCGCCAGATGCGGGAAATGTCGTTCCCCGTCTGGGCCGTCGGCACCTCCCCCTATGACAGCAAAGACCGTCAGCGGATTATCGACCTCGACATTCCCGTGGAGATCGGGGGCGTGACGTTTTCCCCGGGCGATCTGGTGATTGCCGACGTGGATGGCATCGTCGTTGTGCCTCAGGAAGTCGAAGACAAAGTGATCCGCCTCGCCTGGCAGAAGGTGCACGAGGAAAACACGTTCCGCGACAGCATCAAAGCCGGCATGTCCGCCACGGAAGCCTTCGCCAAATACGGCATTCTCTGAGCGACAGCCGCTACGATTCCGGATTCCACCACTGGTCCAGCAGTCGACGCAGCTGTTGCTGCTGGGCTTGGAAGTCTGGATCGTCAATCAAGTTGTCTGTTTCGCCCGGATCTTTGGCTACGTCATACAGCACATCGCCTTTGGTGTAATTGTTCCAGGTTTTTCCCTGGGCATTCGCGTTATGGGCTGTAATCAGCTTGAGGTTCCCCTGACGCACCCAGCGATGGGCGACGTCCCGTTCCGGATGCCCCAGCGAACTCGCATCGCCCGGATAGATGGCCCCATACACGGCCCGGTCAGCGGGGAGCTTCGCTTTTCCTTCCGCAGCAGGCAGCAGGTTCACCCCGGGCAGTCGTTTCGCATCCGCTCCCTGTCCGGCGGCATACAGCAGGGTTGGCACCACGTCGATGCTGCTGACCAGCGCTTTGTGAGTGGTTGGTTGGGTCTTGCCATCCCAGCGAATCAGGATCGGCGACCGCAGACCGTCTTCAAATGGCGAACGCTTGCTGGCCTTCGTGTGGTGATAGTTCTCGCGAGGCTGCATCGGTCGCTCGCCCGGAGTCCAGCCGTTGTCGATCACGAACAGAAACAGTGTGTTTTTGACGTCCGCTTCTTGTTCGACGAACCGGATCAGTTCCCCGACCGTATCATCGAACTGCGTACAACTGGCGTAGTAGGCGATTTCATTCTTTTTCACCCCCGGCTGATTTCGATACAAGTCAAAATACTTCTGAGGGGAATCATGTGGCTGGTGCGGCAGATAAGGGGCATACCAGACCAGCCAGGGCGTCGACTTCTGTTCGCAGTCTTTCACAAAATCATAAATGGGCTGCATGGTTTCGCGGCCGATTTTCAGTCCCCAGTCTCCGTTGCCGTGTGCTGCCAGCGTGCCGCTGGCCAGCTTCCGGTTGCCGCCGAATGTCTGGCCCGGCACCGGTTTGAAAACGGTCATCCCCTCCGTAAAACCCGCATTCCGGTAATGGCCCTCCCAGAATTTCCCGGTCTGCAGACAGCGATAGCCGTGCGCCGCCAGCAGCCGGGGCAGCGTATCGACCGACTGAATCAGTTTAAACGCCCGGCTGCGGATCTGCTCGTATTCCTCGCGGGAAGTCATGCGGTTGAACGCACCATTCCCCGGCGGTGGATGATTGTAGTGAATGCCGCTCTGATGGGGGTACAGACCGGTCAACAGCGTCGCCAGCGACGGGCTGCAGACACTCGTGGGCAGATAGCCGTTCACAAACCGGGCGGATTGCGCTGCCAGCCGGTCAATGTGGGGTGTTTTAATCTCGTGGTTCCCCATAAAACCGAAGTCGCGGTAGGTCTGGTCGTCGGCAATGATCAACACGATGTTGGGTTGATCGGGAGCTTCCGCCCAAGCGTTCCGGCAGTCAGACAGGCAGCAGAGTCCGAGCAGCAGGCAGCCGATCATGGTGTATAATCTCGATTCGATCAAACTTCGCATGCTTCAAAAATCCCCCTACAACCCAAACCTGTGAACTGCTACATTAAGTCCAGCATAGTCGCTGAGATGACGCCTGTCATTCCGGAATTGCGTTTTTGGTTTCTGCTTTAGCAGCCGCGGACCGGAACTCAGCCTGTGTGAAGAATCCAATAATTCAGCAGGGACGGGAAAAGTTGGGAAAACGACGATTACAAATCGAATCCCACAGGGTAACATAGCACCTGCTGTGGAAGCATGACCTGGGCTCCGTCAGCGCGACCATGGTTCTTTTCAACCGTTCAGTTCAGGAAGACAACTACGCATTCAGGTTTCAGAAAAGGAAAGCATCCCGTGAGCATCGATCCCATGACCTATCAGCCAGGCGGCGATAAAAAGAATTCCGAGTTTTTCGAAGATTACCGGATGAAGATTTTTGAACGCCGCAAGTCCAGTGGGATCGAAGATCTGCTGGGGACGATGCGGGGGATCGTGCTGCAGGTGGAAACGGGAGAAGTCCTGCCTTACCTGCATGAGCTCTACCTGATGGGCCCGTATCGCTTTTCGGCCGCGTTCAGAAATAATACACACAATGTGTATGTGCTGACGTCGCATCCCGACTATCCGCGGCTGTTCATCCTGGAGCCGCTGGAGAAGGACTATGCCGACGAAATCACCATGTTCAATCGGCTCTACCCGCTCTCCAGCAAAAAGCCCAACGCCCGCTACATCGGGGAAATCTTCAGTACGAAGGATGTCACCGAAACACGGAGTACGCTCGAATCGCACAGCGTCCGTTTCAATTATCACCATGAAACCAAAAACCCGTTCTTCACCGACTCACATTTTGTGTTTACCTTCCCTTCCGATTTTACCTGTAACCGGGTGGGCTACACACAGGAAGATATCGACGACTACGACGTGCTCCAACTGGGAAAGCCTTTCGAACTGGAACCCGAAGTCATGGAGTCGCTGAACCAGGTCCTCGCCTTTGGGGAAGCCCATAAGCTGAACAAACTGGTGCTGGGAGTCGACCATCTGGCAACCCGGATTCTGGCCGGCGAGCGGGAAGATGCCATCCTCGAATTTCTGACGATGTCCAACCATTATTTCTGGGGGGCATACAACATTTCGGAGATGAATTCATCCACGAACGTAACGCGGAACGGCTACGTCGATAACGATAAAAAATCGCCCGCCAAGGTCTTCACAGCGAATAACACGCCTTCTTTCGTGAACTCCTTTGAAAATCTGCCGATGCCTACCGAAGACTTTGTCCGCAATTACGGACGCCGGCTGCACCACGTGGCCTACGAAGTCCTCGACGGCGATCATCGAGGTGGTGAGAAGAACGTGGACTACGTCGTGCAGACGCTCAAAGACAAAGGCATTCCTTTCCTGGCGCACGTGGTCGGGGAATGTCTGGATGAACCCAACCTGAAGCAGATTTTCTCCAAGCATTCTCAGTATTCGATTCTGATTACGGAATATGTGGAACGCTGCCACGCCTACGAGGGCTTCTTCACCAAGTCCAATGTCGCCGCGCTGACCGAAGCCGCAGGCAAGGACGAACGCTACGATCACGGGCATGTCTTCGACTGACAGACACCGTCTGACGTCCCCCGGAATTCTGCGCTACTCACACCAGGAATTGAGATCACAATGAATCAGACTGCGAAGGACCTGCCACGGATTGTCATCATCGGAGGAGGATTTGCGGGCATCAATGTGGCCAAGGCGTTTAAAAAGTCGGCCGTCGAAATCGATCTGATCGACAAACGCAATTACCACCTGTTCCAGCCCCTGTTGTACCAGGTGGCGACCGGCGAACTCGATCCCGCCAATATCGCCGCCCCGATTCGCAAGATTCTCTGGAAACAGAAGAACGTGCACGTGGCACTCGGAAAAGTGACCGCCATCGATTTCGAGAAAAAGATCGTGCAGTTCGACGGGGGCGCAATGGACTACGATTACCTGGTGATCGCCACCGGGGCGCAGCAGTCCTACTTTGGGCACGACGATTTTCGCGTGCATGCTCCGGGGCTGAAGTCGATCGACGATGCGCTGGAAATCCGCCGCCGACTTTTTCTGGCATTCGAAGAAGCGGAATGGGAAGCCGACGAAGAGGCCCGCCGCAAAAAACTGACGTTTGTCATCGTCGGTGGCGGACCGACGGGGGTCGAACTGGCGGGGGCCGTTAAAGAGGTCGCCACGGAAACGCTGCCCAATGAATTCCGCAATATCCAGAGTAACTCGGCCCGCGTGATTCTTGTCGATGGCGGTCAGCGGCTGGTGGGGCCTATGCCCGAGGATCTTGGCAAGAAGGCGCAGGAAGTCCTCGAGAAAATGGGCGTGGAAATCCACTTGCAGGTTCACGTCAATGACGTCACCGCGGAAGGCGTCGTCATCGGCGAAGAGACGATCCCCGCGGAGAACGTCTTCTGGGCTGCGGGTGTCCAGGGACAGGACCTGGCCAAAGATCTGAACGTCGAAATCGATCGAGGCAGTCGGATTGTCGTCGAACCCGATATGTCCCTTCCCGGCCATCCCGAAGTCTTTGTGGTGGGCGACGCGGCCCACGCGACCGATGCCAAAACCGGAAATCCGGTTCCCGGAGTCGCCCAGGGGGCGATCCAGACGGGACGCTTTGTGGCCGAGATCATCAAGCAGGAAATCGAAGGTCGCGCTCCCAAAGAACGGCCGGCGTTTAGTTACTACGACAAAGGTTCGATGGCCATGATCGGCCGAGGCAACGCCATCGCCGCCATCGGTAAGGTTCATTACAGCGGCATCCTGGGCTGGATCTCCTGGAACATTCTGCACGTCATGTTCCTGGTCGGTTTTCGGAACCGGTTCAAAGTCATGCTGGACTGGCTCTGGAACTACATCTGGAAGACCCGCCGTTCGCGACTGATTACCGGCGACCCCAAGGTGCACATCAAACGCCTCTACTCCGAACGCCACAATTGCGAACAACATGAAAAACGCCGCCGGCTGCGGCGCCGTCATAAAGACCAGGAAGAATAGCTGTTTTTCCGAGGGACGTATCATGAATTACCTGATCGCGGCAATCATGGCCGGCCTCCTGATGCTGGGCATGTTCGTCTATTGCCGGGTTGTCAGACATGCTTTCTGGCAGGAAGCGAAAAACCGCGCGGGCGAAGACCTGGACTCGATTGAAGACTATGGGATGGAAGTTCCCTCCGGTGTCCTGGTTTGGATGAACCTGGCCAGTTTTTTCACGGTTTTCAGAATTCCGCTGATCATTTTGATCCTGATCTTCTCTTTCTGCGTTGCCTGGTATTGTGACAGTGCACAACCACCGGTGGAGCAAAACTTCACCGAGCAGCAATAAGTGTCACAGATTATTTCTGTGTGATCCTGCATTTCGTTTTAGTTTCAGGGAGTCCTTAATCATGGAAAACTCAAATCAGGAAACCGAAATCCAGCAAAAAGCGACTGCGACCGCGGGGCTGGTGTATTTTGGTGCGATCAGCACCGGGTTTCTGGGGATTGTCGCCGCTATCATGGCCATGTCGGATGAGATCAGCAGCGGCGGAATGTATCTGCTGGCCTCCGCGTTTGCCTTTGGCCTGCTCGCCAATGCCCTGTACCGGAACTGAAAACAGAGTTTCTTTCTTTTTATCAGATTACCGGAACTAAACCGTTCTGGTATTCGTCTCTCTATAGAAGTTCAGGTATCTAAAGGGGAGATCTCAAATGTTCGCTCAATTCAGCGTCACGATCCGGTTGTGTGTCGTCCTGTCACTTTTAGCATCCACCAACGTCGCCAATGCCCTGGGCTTTGAGATCGGGGACTCCAAAGAAAAGCTGGGGCTCAAATATGATCTTCAGCTTACAGATCATGGCACCGGACGGGTGACGGTCAACCTGACGATTGACGATCCCGGCAAACTCAAACCGTTGCAATCAGTCTGGCTGGTCATTCCGGCCGAGTCGGGAACTGGTTATGTGGACCTGTCGATCGAACTGGCCAAGCATAACACGGACGGACAACTGCGGGTTCGCGCGCATCTGAAAAAAGAACTGGCTGAGCGGGCGCAACTGCAGCTCAGAACGCTGACCAACCCCCGCACCGGCCAGGCGGAACCACTGTCCTGGTTTTATTATGTCATTCCGCTCAAAGAGTACCTGGAGCCAAAGCCCCGTAGCGGTGGGACCAGTAAATGACAGTTGAGGAAGATCGGATCCAGGAGCGGCAGCATAAGATCTTGTTCTGGTCGGCTGGCTATGTCTGCTTGACTCTGATCATCTGGTGCCCCGTCATACGATTTACATCACCGGGCGATCAAATTCACCCCATGGTGCAACTGGCACTTACCGTGTTCGTGATCCTTCCTCTCTCGTTCTTTCAGATCGTGCAGGCCTGCAGGCAGGTTTATACCACCTGGCCGCGTAGGACTGGTGTCGTGGCTTTAGTCGCAGCGTTACTCCCCGTCCTGTTATTTGTCGGCACGCAATGGTATCTGCTCGGTAACCTGCAGATCACGTATGGGGATTAGCTGGCTGAGAGGCGTCTTCTAGTTTTCGTGATCTGAACCAGCGAAACAGTATAATCAGACAGGCAACCGCCAGTGGTGGCAGCACGATGATCAGGAATTCAGAAAAGAATAATGTCGGATCGTCGGGGGCTCTTTTTCCTTGCGGGGTCAGTTGAAGAGAGCTGAGGAGCAGCGTGAGAGGAATCGAGATCACAAACATAATCCCCAGAGTGCTGACAAAGCGATAGTATTCCCGGGGAGTATACGTCGCCCAGGCACTCAGTCCGAAGTAGAAGGCCAGGCCGATGACAGGGCCAATTCCATAGTCCCGCCAGTAAGCCAGATCGGCTTCGCGGTCCATCGCGGGGGAGTCGTGCCAGAACCAGTAAAAGAGTGTGTATCCGCCGATCCATAAAACGGGGATCAGAGCACCTGCCACGGTGCCAAGCATGCCGGCGATGAGCCCCCGTTTGAAGTTCATGGTGAGCCTTTTATTTCAGAACATATCTACCTCAAAAATCCTCTTTTCATTCTATAACCTGTTTGTGCATGACAAAAGAAGTTATTCGGGTAGTCAGTAAAAAATTGACTGTTGTCTCCAGCCGGGTAGGATGAAGGGTGAGTAATCGAGTTCTGGTATCACCGCTCGAAACGCATTGATCCCTATGGGAGATGAGACGATGAAGTATGTTCTGGCTACTGGTGCTATTCTGCTGGCTTTCTGCAATAGTCTTCCGGCCGCAGACAAAGAGGATCTATCGGTGATTCGTCCTCTGCTCGGACACGGGTTCGGAAACATCATCGAAATCGAAGGCCGCATGAAGTACGCAGAAAAAGCGAATTCAAAAGCCTGGCGCAAACAGAAACGGATGATTGTCCACAAGGTTGGCGATCGGAAACTGGAGCAGCCGGTGATGATCACACTCGAAACGTTTTCCTTCGCGGGGATCCTGCTCCCGGACAATGGAACCCCAGTACGTCTCCGCGGCTACGAAACGGGGCGCTTTGGCGGCATCCCCGGCAAAGCATTTGTCGATATCCCTCAGGTCGCGACCACAAATTTTCATTTTGAAAGTGTGTTCCAGGTAACCAAACTGCTTGAGGCTGGCAAAGCCGCACAGGAATAAACCGGTCTATCCTGATTGAACATGAAACCGGACGGTTACTTCATCTGACTCAACACAATCTTATCGAACAGCTTATCGGTCAGCAGCCGCTTCACGCGAGGAAGCAGTTTGGCATCCATGGTCGTGGCGTAGCGGGTTTTGGGATTCTTCGCTTCGATCGCTTTGATCACGGCGTTCGCTGTCCCTTCCGGACCGGGGCATTTGGCGTACATGCCGCCGGTATACTTGCGAAATCCCGCGACCAGGGGCTTGTAGTCTTCCGCGAGGTCCAGGCTGTCCAAAGTGCCGAAGGCGACTTCGTCGAATTCGGTTTTGACGGCGCCCGGCTCGATGACGACCACATCAATTCCCAGTGGCTTGACCTCCATCCGCAGGGCATCGGAGAAGGCTTCCACCGCGTGCTTGGTCGAGGCGTACCAGCCCACCACCGCCGTTGACATCTGCCCTACCACGGAGGACGTATTGATGATCCGCCCCGCCCGCTGTTTGCGCATCTGGGGGAGCACCGCCTGGATCAGCCGTCCCATGCCGAACACGTTCACGTCATACTGGCGCTGAATCTCTTCGAGGGGTACATCTTCAATCGTGCCGTACGAACCGTAGCCCGCATTGTTGAACAGCACATCCAGTCGCTGCTGTTCCTCCAGCACTCGGGCCACTCCCGCTTTGACCGAGTCATCATCGGTCACATCCATGTGCAGCACATGAGCGCCTTTGGCCTCCAGGTCCTGCATCCGATCGACCCGCCGGGCTGCAGCGTAAACGGTGTACCCTTTCGCCAGCAGCTTCTCCGCGACCAGTTTTCCAAACCCGGCTGAGGCGCCGGTGATCAAGACCGTCTTCATAATCTTCTGACTCCATTCAGTGAATTCGATGATTTTATGAGGTGCCTCGGGGACCTGTGCCCGAATCGTATCAGACTCAGTCTGACTGTCAATCGAGGTCTCCGGCAATCGGCTTGTGATGTGTGAGTTTCGCCCTCAGGTATTCGTACTGGCAATGATGCCGACCCGCTGCGGGTGGTAATCCACTTCGAGCGGGAGCCCGGCGTCGTTGTGACGCACGAGACAGATATGGTGGCAGGCCGATTCGTCACACAACAGCCGACCCACGTGGTAGCCGTCGAAAATCTGAAAGCGGGTTTTGTGAGAGCCGCATCCCGGGCAGTCGATGACTCCCGGCAGTTCCCGGTCCGCCATGAAAGGCGGGTTTTCCAGGTCAGGCACGACCGCTGTCAGTTTCTCATCGCGGATTTCAGCCAGGCAGTGAAAATCCTTCTCGCAGGCAGGACAGACCACGTAGCCCAGTCCCCAGGGTTGTTCCGCCGGAAGTGGTCCCCCGTTCTGGGGACGGCGTCCGCGCATGAAAGGATACTGCTCGCCCAGTCTGACCTTTTGAAAATTCGCACAGAGCCCGAAGTGCAGATAGACTTCCGCTTCAATTTCGGCATGACGCTTCAATTTCGGCATGACAGCGTGGGCAAACCAGCGGGACATCGGCGGTATTGTAAATTCCCATGGCGGTTCTTCTTCATTGGGGACAACACAGAGTCATTTGCTCCTGCCAGCAGCGGAGAAATCAGCGTTATGACTGACTGCATGGTATCCGATATTATCCCAAACCAAACAGACAATTCAATCTATTCTTGCTGAGGAAAGCCGCTTTGCGGGAGTGAATCGGGGGAACAAAGCTTTGACTGTCATCATCCCGTTCCCTGCATCTTGCGGATTTGTTCAGACTGCCGGGAAAAATGATTCCAGAAAATTGTTACATTCTGCTTGATCGAAGATTTTGCTGTAGTAGGATCAGAATCGTAATTGCTTAAAAGCAGGCATGTTTTTGCAGGAGAATGAAGATGGATAGAATCGCGTTCAGTCTCTTAGCTATTCTGCTGATTTTGATTGCCATTCTTTTTGTGGTTCCACAGGACAAGGTGACTTCCCAGCGACAAAAGTCAGCCGATCCGCAGACGGTGAAGATCCAGCGGCACACAATCGAACTGGAACGGGTCGAAAATGTGCGCATCACCCCCGAGGGGATCCTGCGATTCTCAGGCGATGATGGTGGAAATCACCTCAGGAGAATGCATTATTTTATCAACCTGAATACCGCGAATGTGACACTGGTTGAAGACGATGAGTTCGCCAAAGACCGGATTCAAATGTCCGACACCATCATCGGCGGCCTGCAGATTACCCTGGCCAGTTCGCACGAACTGGACCTGGAGGGGTACACGGCTTCCGATAATGCCCTGTCCCACAATCTCAGTGCTTCATTTATCGAAACGTCGGCAGAAAGCCACTGAACACTGGCGCGATGCTGCTGCGCAGGCGGCTATTCCTGAAAGTCGATGGCTTCGTAGTAGAGATCTCCAAACCCGCATTCGATCATGTTCCCATAGATTTTCCAGACGTCCGATTCGTAATCTTCCAGGCTATTCGGCATTTCTCTGCGCGCTTCCGGTACTTCCACCGGAATGGAGAACACTTTGTTCCCGGAATCGTATTCCAGGTCGTCCAGGTCACACGGAAACTCGATCGCTTTCCACTTCTGCTGTTTCAAGGCCGTGACTGCCTGTTGAATCTTTTTCCCGCGAAAGAGGAAGGGGGCTTTGAAATGCAACACAAATCGCCACGTGGGAAGTTCTTCAATACGATCCGGCGGGAAGAGATAGTTGATAGATGTTTCGCCCATGGTGTGTCCTGAGATTGGAAGTCAAAAAAAATCATTCCAGGGGAATGCTAAATCACAGGTCTGAAACTTTGTATGAGTTCAGCGGATGTCCCACGGCAAAGACGCCATCCGGACCGGAGAGTTCCAGGTCGCCGTTCTCCTGGATCTTGAAAATAGTATCCTTTGATTTGTCCTGATAGGCAAACTCTGTTGCGCCGGCGAGTGGTTTCAGTTCCTCCGACTTGAATTCGGAGTCCGGCGACCACTGCATCTGGTAATAATACTTTCCCTGGTCTTTGGTGATGACGACCCGCCGGGAAGCGTTGGCGGTTTCTTCAATCAACCAGTCGCCGAGGACCTGACCTGTTGGCGGTGCTGGGGCCTGCTGGAACGCCTGCAGTTCCGGAATGGAGGTCCCCAGGATATTGATTTTTTCCGGCTCTCCCTGATTGTATTCCGCGCGGGCCCAGTAGCCGGGGCTTTTCGACATATCCGGGATGAGATAGCTGATGGAGAATTCCTTGTACTGCTGATACGGATAATTATCGCGGATCTGATGGCTGAGCAGTGACAGCTCTCGCTCTGAAATTCGTTTGGAAAGCATGATCTCCAGCATCCGTCGGGCCGGTGCCTGATCGATGTCATTGAGAATGTCGTAACGGATCGCCTGCTGCTGGGCCGGCGGCGGGGTCTCTTCTACTTTTGGCTTTTGTAACTGGATGAAGATCACAACTGCGACAACCGCGACACAGGCCAGACCGACCCGAAACCAGATCAGCTGCGCTTTGGAACGCTGCAAACGACTCATAAAAATCCCCTGGACTCATCATTAGAAATAACCATTCAAGACTAGCAGAATGCGGCAGGGGATCAAGCGAGTTACGTCGAATTCCGGACAGGTATCACTGTCAAACAGTTCCAGGAAAGCCTCTGGAGATAGACTGTGCCAACCTCCTGTCCGCGGCAGCCTGCCTGGTCTGTCACCTGAGGATAAGCCTGACAATCTGACTATTTGCTACTATAATGCAGGACATAAGATGCAGCTACCTGTAAACAATTCAGCTGAGAACGGGAACGAAGCATGCAGTATGTGAACTTTGTCTTTGACGATGACGATAATTCGACCCTGTATACTGGTCCTGTTCCCGAGAGTGATGTTGCCTATCTGCAACAGGCTGCCGCTCATCTCAAACCGCTGTCCGATGAAGAATACATGACCGGGCCGGCTGCCGTGCTGCATACTTTGGCGAAGTACAGCTATGTCCTTGATGCTGACGATCTTTACTGGTGCATCGAATGGGATCCGGGTTTCGTGATGATCAGGATGTCGCCTGATGCGGAACTGCAATGGGTCGCACTTCGCTCACCCGTTCCCAACTTTGGCGGCCGAAAACCTTTGCCCGAAGATGGGAATCCCGAAGAATACGAGTGCGACGATAATCCGCAATACAATCTGATCTTCACTCCCTGGGATGCCCAGTTCGACGAGCAGGATCGGGAATGGGGGGCGTTCGTACCAGCCGACAATGAAGTTCAAACTCGTTTTGAAAACGCTCTGGCCCGAGTGAACGAACTGGGCAACGTGATGGAATCGCGTTACGCGAATCACAGCGACGATTGGTTCAAACTCTGCATACAAAATCTGGAAAAATGGTGCGGTGAAGGTGTCAGGCTCCGACCAGCCAGGTAGCTTGCTCTTCGATGCCAGAAATGTCCTGTTCCTCGATTTCGTTCGTGGAACAAAGGATACGACCTTCCTCAGTCCGGGAGAATGATCAGTTTCTGTCTCTCGGATTAGAGTCTAAGGGCTGTTTGCTGAATTCGCATTGAATTCGCTTCCCAATCTTCTGGTACAACCGAAATCGCCTGTGAGAAAAGCGAATATTTTTAAAAGCTCAAGTCGTGGATTCTCTGACGAAGATGCTTCCAGGAGACTTAAATAATAATAAATGGTGATCGGCTCCGATCCATCACCCAAGATGATGGCCAGTGCAGCCGGAAAACCATCTTTGATTCGATTTTCCATCTGGATTTTTTGATTTCCCTGCGCCGTTGCTTCATGAATCAGCGTTTGGATTGAGGTTTTCTGCTCGGAAGTCAGAGTTACTTCCGTGGTTGTCACTTCACTCCAGGCTGGTGTGGAAAAGGCTGAAATAGACCTCGGAGAGCGTGATTGTTTCAGCAGCAGATTACCTTCGTGATCCAGAGTCAGGCGGGCCCAGTATCTGCATCCACCTGGGAGTGCTTGTGCCCGAAAGATACATTGAATTTCTCCCGGCTGGAGTTGATCACGATAGTATTTGATGTATTGAGGTATGCTCCAGAGACCGAACCGCCGATTCAGTTCATTGATCAGGCTATGGTCTCTCCATTCCGAGAGAAACTTTGTCAACCAGCAGATGATCAACGGGATCAGAATTGAGGCCAGCAGGCAGAGCAGCAGTCCGGGGATGGTGCTGGGGACGAGATAACGGAAAATCAGAAACCAGGAAACCAGGATCAGAGTCAGTGAGAGCGGGAATCCCGCCCCGGCAATTCCTTTTTCGAATGCGTTGCGTTCTGCTCGCTGCAGGAGTTCTGCTGTCGGGATGTCAGTGAGACGTTTCATTTACTGATCCGATTTGAAGATGAGCAGGATATTGAGAGCGTAGCGGCTCAATCCTCGTCTTCGACACAGATGATTCCGATCGATTCATGATCCATCACCAGCACTGCCATGTCAAACGTCGCTTCCGTAAGTTCATTCCAGGTGGAATGAGTGGGGTGTCTGGCACTGGTTTCTCTCCCGGTTTCTTGAAGTGGTTCAGTCCCTGTCAACGAAATAAAACAGCCAACGAAATGAAATCAGCAGGCAATCAGGTTGCAGGCTGACAAAGAAAGTACAGATCAGTCGACCAGGAAAAGAGTTTTCCCGTAACCAGCTTGTCGTTTTAGATGCTGACTTTCAATCAAACAATTGGAAAGTAGGGAGATCTGAAAGCACAGAGGCAGGCGGTGGTTGATGTAATTGATGTGCCGAACCTGAGCGGAAACCGGAGAAGGAGTTTAAATTCAGTCTGTGTCCGTAATACATAACAACCAGATGCGAGCTTTCTTATCGTCAAAAATCAGATAAGTGGCGTCCCAGGCAACATCATAGAACCAGTTGGACCAGGGGGTGTCACTTTTAAAAGCCGATGCGGAAAGCCATTGGTTTTCCAGGATGGAAGCCATAAAGTCTCGCGTCAGCTTACGAGCTTCGTCTACACTGCCCCTAAATCGTTCATACGCCCCTCCTGAGAGTATCGTATGAGTTAATTCACCTTCCAGCGCCAGCGGGACAATTGGACTGAAAGTCGGCAGTGGATCGAGGGGAAATTCAAGATCAAATTCTTCAAGCAGATTGGAGTCAGAGACTGTCTGAAGAAACGTTTGAAATCGACTTTCGAACTGGTTTGAGAGAATGAAAATTCTTTTCCTGAACAGGCTACGGTCATCTGCTTCAAAGCATTTCAGGATGACTCCACCATTGACGTGTGTTTTCCGGATGGTGGAAAGCAACCGTTCTATGCTTTGCCAGTTTGCGTTGATGCTATGAAAAGACATCGTTTCCCATGCCATATCACTGCTCCACCAGGGGGATCAAAAGTTGAATCATAGCTGGATGCGCACAAAAAAACGCTCGTCGTCAAAAAAAATGACAACGAGCGTGAAAAGCGAGGCCGACGGGACTTGAACCCGCAACCCCCGGATCGACAGTCCGGTACTCTAACCAATTGAGCTACGGCCCCTTTCAGGTGGTCGGAAATGATAGGCGATCATTTTCTCGATTGCCACTCATTCGACACAAAATTCGCGAGAATGTTCGAAAATATTCTCACAAAAACTTAAATGAAAACTCACGGAGTCAGCATCAAGTCTGTTTTCAATATAACGCGACTATCTGCGGTCGGCAAGTCTCATGAGAGTCGTATCTTAGGAATCGGAATTCTTCACCGCTCGCATCACAAAATCAACACGGGATTCGCTCAAAATCTGAAAGTTCGAGCAGGCGCGCGGGTCAGCCTGTGATTGTTGTGCGGTAAAAATCATTTGCAGCGGCTACACCGGCTCCCGGAGGCAGCTGATAGCCCGCGTGCAGCAGGCAATGTTCGAGTGCCGCCAGGAACTGCAGCACGTTCGTATTCCGACTGCTTTCTCCCATCAGGCCAATCCGCCAGGTTTTGCCTTTCATCGGCCCCAGTCCCCCGCCGATTTCAATCCCGAACCATTCCAGCAGCTCACCGCGGATGGTCGCATCATCGATGCCTTCCGGGATCAGGACGGCGTTCAACATCGGCAGCTGGTGATCATCGGCCACCGCGAACTGGATGCCGATCGCCTGCAGCCCCGCTTTCAGGGCACAGTGATTGGCATAGTGCCTGGAGAAACGGTTCTCCAGACCTTCTTCGAGCACGAGCCTGAGCGCCTGATGCAGACCATAATTCATGTTAATCGGTGCAGTATGGTGATAGGCCCGCGAATCACCCCAGTAGGCCCGCACCATCGACATGTCCAGGTACCAGCTGGAGACCTTGGTCTTGCGGGCATCCATAGCGGCGACCGCGCGCGAACTGAACGTCACTGGAGCCAGCCCGGGCGGACAGCTCAGGCATTTCTGGGTACCGCTGTAGGCGGCATCGATATCCCATTCATCTACCTTCACCGGCATGCCCCCCAGTGAAGTCACGCAGTCCACCAGCAGCAGGGCGTCTGCTGCGTGAACCGCTTCGGAGATCTCTTTCAGCGGCTGTGCGGCGCCGGTAGAAGTCTCCGCATGCACAATGCCCAGCACTTTCGGTTTTTCTTTCTCCAGGACCTCTTTGATTTCCTCGACTGAGAAGACTTCACCAAACGGCCGTTCGATCTGAACTACCTCGGCGCCAATCCGCCCGGCGACATCCGCCATGCGTCCGCCAAAGACACCGTTCGTGCAGACCACGATCTTATCGCCCGCTTCGAGCAGGTTCACGACACAGGCTTCCATTCCGGAACTGCCGGTCCCGCTCACGGCGAGGGTCAGCTCGTTCCGCGTGTGGAACAGTTCCCGCAGCATGTCCTGGACTTCATCCATGATTCTCAGGAAGTAGGGATCCAGGTGACCCACGGTCGGTGCACCCATCGACGCCAGCACGCTGGCAGAGACATCGCTGGGGCCGGGTCCCATCAGTGTGCGACGCGGAGGATGAATGGGAGGATGCAGGTGATGTTCGGTAATCATGGTTGGTACTCGTTCAGGTTTAATGGGACGCGGTCAGGTCTCTGTTTATGACGATACTCCAGGTGGCTCAACTTTTTCCAGTCACCAGGCGGCTGATCTGTTTAAATTCCCCGGTGCCCGCCACATCGCACCATTCGAACAGAATCGCTTCCGTCGTCGTGATGCTGGCGCCCGAGTTTTCCATGCGTTTCAAGGCGATTTCCCAGTCGAGCTGATTCCGGCTGGCAACCGCATCGGCGGGAATCGTCACCCGATATCCCAGCGACAGCAGATCCAGGGCGGTCTGCTGCACGCAGATATGCGCTTCAATCCCGGTCAGCACGACCTTCGTTCTGCTGTCCACCATATTGGCAGCCGCTCCCCAGCCCAGGCATTCACTGGCACTGAAGTAGAGCTTCTCTTTCGGGGCCGGCAGTACTTCTGCCAGTTCGGGGACCGTCGGTCCCAGCCCTTTGGGATACTGCTCGGTACAACTCAAAGGAATCTCAAACAACCGGGCCGCCTGGATCAGCTGCTGAATCCGTTTGACCAGTTGATCTCCCTGGGGAATGACCGGCAGCAGTTTTTCCTGGACGTCCACCACGACCAGTTGACACTCCTGGTGAGAAAGCAGATCAATACTGCGGGGAAAGGAACGGGCTGATTCTGTCATGGACGGACCTGACTGGCGTTGCAAAAGAAACACAGAAACAGGAAAGCCAGCCGGTCGAAAACCCGGCTCCACTTTCAGATTGAGTCCTGCGCTGGTAAAATTCAGACTTGAAAAGTGTACCGTAACAAAATCTCGATCTGTAGTGAAGCATATGACTCATCAGAAATCGTCCCCAACGTTCGTCAGTCGGCAAGTTTGCTGGTTCTCCGTGCTGGCTGTCATCCTGAGTTTGTTTTCACTGCCGGTGGCTGCCGAGCAGGAATCGTCCGCGGAAGACGTCAAAAAAGAACGGCTGCGCCTGCTGAAACTGTTCGTCGATGAACTCGTGCCGATTACTCCCGGCAAGGGGAAATTTCCCCAATCCTTTCAGATGGGATCATCGAAAGGGGAACCGTCAGAGCAGCCCGTGCACGAAGTGACGCTCACACAGGATTTCTGGATCGCAAAGTACGAGGTTCCCCAAAATCTGTACGAAGTGATTATGGGAAATAATCCGAGTCGCTGGAAAGGTCCCCGCAATTCCGTCGAGATGTTGAACTGGGATGCGGCCAATGATTTCTGTGAGAAACTCACACTCCAGTTACGCAAACATCAGCTGATCGGGCAAGAGGAACTGATCCGCCTGCCCACCGAAGCCGAGTGGGAGTACTGCTGCCGGGCCGGTACCAGTACGGCGTACAGTTTTGGTGATACTGCACAGAAATCGGGGGACGAGGGGAAGCAGGCAAAGATTCTCGATGATTTTGCCTGGCATACCGGGAACGCGGCCGGCAATGATCCTCCGGTGGGCGCCCTCAAACCCAATCCCTGGGGGCTGTACGATATGCATGGCTATCTTTGGGAGTTTGTGGCTGATCCCTGGCATGACAACTATAAAAATGCACCCTCTGACGGCAGTGTATGGAATGTGAAAACAAAGAATCCGTCACACGTGGCCCGAGGGGGGGCGTGGACAGATCGTTATGATCGACTCCGCTCTGCCTTTCGAGCGAAAGTATCACCTGCAACAGTCAGTCCAGCTCTGGGTTTACGCTGTGTGAAAGCAAAGATTGCAAAAGTGAAAAAATCGGAAAACTAGTTCCTGCGAATTGCAGGAGCGCAGCAGCGGTGATACCCTTTTAATTAATTCAGATGGCTGGCAAAGCGGAAAACCAGAGTTTTCGTTCAGGGCAGGTTCCTGCCCAGGTCAGGTCCGGCGGTCCGTATCCATTTGTTGTTGTATTATCAGAAGTAAGTAATTAGGCGAGAAAGTTGATCTCCCATGAGTTCAGAACAACCTTCAACTGAAGAAATCAAAACCAGCGAAGAGTCTGCGGAAACTCAGGCCTCCTCCGAACAGCAGCAGCCTGCCGAAAACCAGCCTGCTGAGCAGCAGGAAACGGAGTCTGCTTCCTCCGAACAGGCTCCCGCGGAGACGGTTGCTGAAACTCCCGCACCGGCAGAAGCCGCTGCTGCGGAAAGTGAGCCTGCCGCTCAGCCGGAGGAAGCTGCGAAGCCGGAACGCAAAGTTCAGTTGAATCCCAAAGTGGATCCCAGCCAGTTCAAAGCGATTCCTGCCGCAGGCGCCGCACCGGCAGCACCTCCCAAGAAAGATGAAGCGGAAGCCGAAGACGCTGTAGAAGTGACTCAGGAGCAGCTTCAGGAAGCGGCCATGATGCAGATCGCCGAAGCAGCCACACCGGTTGACATTCCCGATGATGTGGAAGATCTCGGCGATGATCTGGAAGCAGAACTGGCAGCGGCCCTCTCGGGACAGGGAGCACAGGAGCTTCCCAAGAACTTCAGTGAGGAAGAAGCAGCCGCAGATGCTGCTGCCGAGACATCAGCCACTCCTGCCGCAGCGTCTACTCCCGGAGAAGATGGTCTGGCAGAAGGCGATCGCCTGAAGGGGATCGTGGAATCGATCAACAACGACGATGTCTTCATCGACCTGGGCAGTCGTGCCCTGGGGACTCCCGGAATTGTGCCCTTAAGACAGTTCGGCGACAAAACACCGGAGATCGGTCAGGAAGTCGAAGTCAAAGTCACCGCGATCAAAGAAGCTGAAGGCCTGATTCAACTCTCCCTGCCTCGCGGACACCACAAACCGGCCGGTGACTGGGATGCGGTCGCCGTCGGTCAGGTTGTGGAATGCGTCGTCAATAAATCCAATAAAGGGGGCCTGGAAGTCAATGTTGGCAGCCTGCGGGGCTTTCTGCCGGCCAGCCAGGCAGACCTCTACTTTGTGGGAGACCTTGAGCCGTTCGTCGGTCAGAAGCTGACCGTGCAGATCACGGAAGTGAATCCCAAGAAACGCAATCTCGTTGTCAGCCGTCGCAAGTACCTGGAATCCGAACGCGAAGAAATTCAGAAAGAGCTCTGGGAAAAACTGGCCGTCGGTCAGGAGCTGACCGGGACGGTCAAGAACATCAAAGACTACGGTGCCTTTGTTGATCTGGGCGGTATCGACGGCTTCCTGCATATCGGCGAAATCAGCTGGAACCGCATTAAGCATCCCAAGGATGCACTCAGCGAACAGCAGAAAGTGAACGTCAAAATTCTCAAGATTGATCGGGAAAAGAACCGGATCAGCCTGGGGATGAAACAGCTGCTACAGGATCCCTGGCAGCTGGCGGAAGATCGCTATGCCACCGGTTCCACCGTGTCCGGCAAAGTGACTCGAACCACTGACTTCGGTGCGTTCGTCGAACTGGAGCCCGGCCTGGAAGGACTGGTTCACATCAGCGAACTCGATCACCGTCGTGTCAAGCGGGTGACCGAAGTTCTCACAACCGGTCAGGAGACCACTGCGAAAGTACTGGAAGTGGATCCCAACCGGAAACGCATCAGTCTTTCTCTGAAAGCGTTAATCGACAAACCCGATGCCCCTGCCGAAGTCGAAGATGAGTCGCAACCCGCTTACGAGCGGAAACGCAAAGGACCACTGCTGGGAGGCAACGCCGATGATTCCAGTTCCGGTTCCGGCGGCGGACTGTTCGGTAATCCGGATGACTATAAATAAACGCGATTCACTCGTAGCATGCTTCAAGCAAAACGCCGTCGTTCCTCAGAGGAACGACGGCGTTTTTTATTGTTTTCTGGTTTGTCTCAGGCACACTGAGCCTAACATGCGATCGGTTTCAGATCACCACGGATTCCAGCAGCATGCGCAGTTTCCGCAGCTCCAGTGCCCGATCGACGCCATTCAGCAGTGACGGCAGCAGTTCCACGGACAGGAACTGATGATAGTCCTGACGTTCCAGCATGCTGATCAGCCGGCTGTAATCGATTTCACCCAGACCGACGGGGACCTGAATCTGATCGCTGGTCGAATCCCGCAGGTGCACGTGGCAGACGTAGGGAAAGACCATATCATAAGAGGTATTGCTGTAGGGGCCGCAGGTGTAATAGCTGGGGTCCAGGGTCAGGCCCAGACCTTTGACCGACTGGCAGAGTTCGGTTGCTGTCCGCGGATCTTCAGTCAGTTGTCCCGTTTTGGTTTTGATCGACAGCCTGATTCCATCGCGACTGGCAATTTCCAGCAGAGCTTTCAGGCGATCGATTTCCGAGTTGAACGGCGTGCCCAGTGGAGAAGCGGGAATCGTGATCTGCGCGATCCGCAACTGCTTGGCCGCTTTACACAGCGACTGGAACTCGGTGGGGCTGACGTCGTTTTCCAGGCAGAATGCAATCGGCGTTAACCGGGTCGCTTCGCGGAAACGCGAATAAAAATCTTCCGGCGATCGTGAAACCTCTGATGGCTTCAGGTGATCACTTTCCTCGTCCATCCAGATCTCAATTTTATCGAATTCCAGATCAGTCAGACGTTCACAACTGACTTCAAACGATTCATCTGAAAAACAACGTGATGATGCAGCTACAAACACGCCGAACACTCCCTTGTTGGCAAAGAACAAAGCAAAATGAGCACTCCGTCACTGACGATGGTCTTGCCTGTAAAACTCAAATCTTGAAATAACCTACTTTTACTATCTTGAATAAGTCCTGATTTAGAGTAGGAAACTATGATAATTTATCCCGGTTTTGAGGATTCTGCAAGGTCGATCAGATTTGAATATTACAGTGGTTTTCCAATTCTTGGGGATTTTAACTATTGTCTGGCTCTCTGTGGCCGATAAAAGAAGTAAGTTTCATGCTGGCGCGACCTGTACTCTCTCATCAGTCGCGAATAGCAGCTTTCGCAGTAGGTATCAAAATTATCATAAGCTGAGTGAAAACTGAGTTTCGCTCAAAAACAGGAATCCAGGGGGAAAGGAAGCCAATGAAGCCTCAATTGTTATGTAAAATGGCCGCTTGTCTGATTCTGCCACTGTGCGTGGGATGTTCGAATAGTCAGGTCATTCGGGGTCAGTCGGCTGATGGAGAATTCCTGATGCAGCAGCAGGCTCAAATGATCAAACATCAGCAGGCAATGCACGAACAATATGCCGGCCAGCAGGCTCCGATCCAGCAAATGGGCTATCGGCGTCATGGTGGTTACTGTCCACCCGGTTATGGTGGCTGGAAGACCGGGCACAAAAACACCTACCATCACAACAAACGCCCCCGGAATTACCAGACCTACAAATACATTCCACCGGCTGCCGTCTATCCACAGCAGAACCAGCCGCTGGGAATCGTCCAGTATCCTTACTACACCCACAAGGGACCGGATGACTTCTTCCTGAAATAAACAGGCAGAACGAAATCAATAGCTGAATCAAATCAGAGCTGATCGAGTGAAAACCCGGTCAGCTCTTTTTTTGTTTCAGGAAAAATTGAGAATGAACTGTTTCACCATTTTGGGATATAATCGGAAAACGCAGGCCGACTGTGTGCCGGTAAAACCCATCTCCTGAAGATCAGATTGTGAATCACAACAGATATGAATACAGAGAATCCCCAGAGTGCTGAGGTTGTCAGAGCGATTGAATCGTTAGTTCCCGATGACTACGGTCGGATGCCGATTCCCTGTGAACTGGATGAGGAACTGTACGAACAGATCAAACTCGCCCTCATCTGCGAACCCCGCAGCGAACTGCTGCTCAATCAGTTTGGCTTTGACAGCCTGTTGCAATTCATTGAACGCAAGTCTTCCGAGTGCCTCCGCGAAGCGGAATTTGAACACTGCCAGCAGGCAGCCCAGGCACTGGAAGTGCTGCTGTTTCAGCCGGATTATGACGAGCACGTGATCGAGGTCGCCCTGGCTTTGATTCAGGATTCCTACCAGCGCCTCAAACCGCCACGCCCCGGCTTCAATGCGGGCGCAATTCCCCTGTTCTGTGCCACCTGGGATCGGCTCAATTCACAACAGACCAGTGAAAAGCAGAGCGGAGTCCATCACTTTCGGCTCGGTGAAGACCAGGATGGCCCGCGGTATACCTGCTACTGGTAAGCGGAATCCCTCACTTCTGAGTGAGGGGGATTTCCAGCTGTGAAGGCACCGGTTTGACCGTTTTACGATGCTTTTCTGCCGCCGCTTTCAGCTCCTTGATGACCTCCGGATGATCCTTGGCGACATCGTATTTTTCAGACGGATCATGTTCCAGTTGATACAGGACGGGTGGATCATGTTCTTTAAACGGTTCCCTGCCATAGGCGGGCTTTGTGATGAAATGCGCTTTCCAGGGACCTTTGCGGATCGCCATCAGTTTCGTACCGCGGTAATAAACCATCTCCTCTCGGGGACCGGAACCACTCTGCAGCAGAACCGGTGTCAGGTCCAACCCATCGACCACGCGATCAGCGGGTACCTTTCCGCCGGCGAGTTTAATCGAGGTGGTATAGATATCCATCGTGCTGCCCTGTTCCTGTGAGACCGTTCCCGCAGGAATATGACCGGGCCACCAGGCCAGAGTCGGTTCGCGCATCCCCCCTTCCCAGGTGCTTCCTTTGCCGTCACGCAGCAGGCCGGCTGAGCCCCCCTGCTGGTCAAAGATCAGCCAGGGACCATTGTCGCTTGAGAACCAGACGATGGTATTCTGGTCCAGACCCTGTTCCCGCAACGTCTGCAGCACCTGTCCCACGCTCCAGTCGATTTCCTCGATCACATCGCCAAACAGGCCTCGCAGGCTTTGATCTGCAAAATTTTTGGAGCGAAACAGGGGAACGTGCGGCATATTGTGAGCCAGATACAGGAAGAACGGCTGTTTCTGATTCTGCTTGATGAACTTGACCGCCTCTTCGGTATAACGCTTCGTGATTGTGGTCTGATCCGCGGGCTGTTCGACGATTTCTTTGTCCCGCATCAGGGGGACGTTCCAGTATTTCACTTTCGGATCGAGGAAGATCTTCCGGCCCATACTGCGGTCGGCGACGCGATCCATGTCGTTGGAATAGGGGATGCCGAAGTAACTGTCGAATCCGTTGCTGGTTGGCAGAAATTGAGGCAGGTGGCCCAGGTGCCATTTGCCGATACATCCGGTTTTGTAACCGGCTGATTTCATCGCTTCCGCCAGCGTCACTTCACTGGCAGGGATCCCGCCCCCGGAGTTCGGAAACAGCACCCGGCGTTTGTCGCTGCACATCCCGGAACGAATCGGATAGCGGCCGGTCATCAGCGCAGCCCGGCTGGGCGTGCAGACCGGTGCTGCAGAATAAAACTGGGTGAATTTCATCCCCTCCTGCGCCATCTGGTCCAGATGCGGAGTCTTGATCGTGGGATGTCCGAAGCAGGCCAGGTCGCCGTAGCCCAGGTCATCTGCGTAAATCACAATCACATTGGGCTTCGATTCTGCATGAACCACGCTGAAAGCATTGAATGTGAAAGATAGGAGGGTCAGGGCGAGTAGGAAGATCTGGGGTTGGCGACGAATGAGTGCGATTCGTTTCATGTAAATCTCTCTCCCAAAAAGGGTTTTGAATTTCAGGTGCATCAGCGGGTTACCTCGATTGTTCACATCAGGGCGAGAAAGTGCAACCAGAAATCGGGAATTACTTATGTAAAACTTTGCGGGTTATGCCGATAACTCCTTCAGATACTAATACTTCATGTCCGAAATATGAAGAGGGGCAATGCTCCGTAGATGCACTGAAAAATACAGGCTCACTCAACAGACGCAAATACAGAATTGAGGCTGATACGTTATGGAACAGGATCGCAAACCGGCTACCATCTCTTCCGCGAGTGAAGCAGACTGGAGATCACTGCAGCATCAGGAATTTGTGGAGCAGATTGATTTATTAATCCGCACCGCGCATATGATCCGCACCGCATTGAATAACAGTTTCGCACAGCTGGAAATCAACGAAGTCCGGTATGCTGCCTTGAAAGTGATCGATGCCATTCGCGAATCCGGTTGTTCCCAGTCGGAACTGGCGCGCAAGCTGGGCCAGTCAGAATCCAATATCTGCACACTGATCGAACGCATGGAAAGTGACCGTCTGGTCATTCGCCAGCAGTCGCAGAAGGATCGTCGCAAGCGTGTGCTGCAGGTCACTGCCGAAGGCGCGCAGATTCTGGAACGTGTCAAAGAATACCACGGTACGGTTTCACAACGTCTGCTGGCCGCTTTGTCTCAGGATCAGAGACGTCAACTGACCGGGATGCTGCAGACGTTACTCAAAGCAGCCCAGATACAACGTACACAACGGGAAACGGTGCGGACCGTTTCAGACTCCCCTGCCCCTTATGCATTACGTGATGTCCCTGCCGCCTGAATGGAGAAACGAATTCCCCTCTCAGGTTCCCGGCTATTAATAAACTTGGTGTAATGGATACTCATTAATGAGTCGCGCTAAATTCATTCAAATTGGAGAAGCTCTCAAGTCAGGTTATGCGGTCGCGCTGATCGTCGGCCTGACGCTGGTGCACACTGGTTGCTCACCCACCTTCTGGGCGGATCAGGCCAATTCGGATTCGTATGATATCCTGGCGGAAAAGTCCGATGACCCCGCCTGGGAACTCCCCCGTGTCGATGTTGATCCCGACCCGCGCAGTCGATTCTACGATCCCTATGATCCCAACCACGAACCACTGCCCCCCGATGACCCGGCAGCGAACGTTTACATGCACTGGCTGCAGTACAAAAAAGGTTACAAGAGCTGGCATAAATTCGGTCGCGCACTCAGCATTGAAAATCCTGACTGGCTCGTGCAATACGGCATCTCACCTGAGATGAGTGCAGAAATGGCCGCGGCCGGAAATGCACTCCCGGGCACAGAACTGCCGGCCCTGGAAGAAGTCACTCTGCGGGAAGCCATTGATATTGCCAACATTAACAGCCGTGAATATCAGTTCCAGATCGAGAACCTGTTTCTCTCCGCACTCGATCTGACTCTCAGTCGATTCCAGTTTGACGTCAAATATCTGGGTATTGGCGGGCAGAACCCTCAGGTGGACTTGAACCGTCGTCGTCTCTCCAACGGAACACAGGAACTCGATCTCTCCAGTCGCATGGGCGTCAATCAGATGCTGCCCAGTGGAGCACAGTGGGCCGTCGAAATTGCAAACAATACACTCTGGCTCTTTTCCGGATCGAATTCGACCAGTTCTGTCAGTGTCCTGTCTTACTCACTCGTGCAGCCGTTGCTGCTCGGTGCCGGTCGGAAAGTGGTCTTGAACGGACTGACCCAGTCCGAGCGTGACGTGCTCTACCAGACTCGAACACTGGCCCGCTTCCGCAAGACCTTCTTTACCGATACCGTCGGCGGCGGGAATGGCTTTCTGCAACTGCTGCAACAGTTACAGGTAATCTACAACCAGCGAAACAACATCAAACTGCTTGAACGTCAGGTGGAAATTAAGCGGGCTTTGTCTTCACAGAAAGTCAATGTGCAGCAGGAACGCCTGGAAGAACTGCCCGACAACTGGATAATTCCGCCCGCCCTCGCAAACAAGATGGAATACGATGATGAATCGCGAATGCTTTCCTGGAAGGGCGAAATGTCGGAAGAACAGGAGAAGCTGCTCCTGGCACTCAGCGATGCCGATGCCTACCAGGCGACCGTCAATGAGCTTATCTCGCGGATCAGAACCGAAGTGGTGACCCTGGACGTGGCACAGCTGGAAACACAGCTTGCTTCTTCGATTAACACGCTCAGAACGGCTGAGCGGCGATATCAGGATTCACTGGGTAGCTTCAAGATCTTTATGGGGCTGCCTCCCGATATGCCTCTGAGTATTGATGAGTCTCTGCTCAAACCATTCCAGTTGATTGATCCCCTGCTGCCGGAAATCGAACAGGAAATTTATGACTTCGTCGAAGTCTGGGCCACGGTCTATGTCGAAGACTGGGAAGATCCCAATCTGGTTCCGCCCACAACAGCGGATATGTTGAAGGTGGTCAACGGACTGGAATTGTTGATCAAGCGTTTAAAGACTGATGCCCTGCTGACACTGGATCAGGATATTAAAAATATTGAACTCCTGCTGGGGGAGGAAACAGAAGGGGTCTCGGAGGAACTTCTGGCCTTGCGCCAGCGCCGTTTCGAATCTGATGCAGATCGTGAGCGGGTCCGTCAGAGCACCGCGAATGATATACGACTGTATTCAGGCGTGCGTAAGGAAGTCAACGAACTCCAGAGCCGCCTGGATGGCCTGCGAGGCTTTCTGAGCGAAGATAATCTTTCCAATAACCAGAAAAAGAAAATAATTCTGGAAATGGCCAACCTGCGGGAAGACATGCTCAGAATTTCACAGGGGATGCAGGTAATTGAGATCGGTTTGCGTGTAGAACTCATTACTCTGGAACCCTTTACGATGAATAGTACCGAGGCGGTCCGCATCGGTCTGGACAATCGCCTGGACCTGATGAATCAGCGGGCTTTCGTGATGGATGCCAGAAGATTGATGGAAGTGCAGTCTAATCAGCTCGAAGCGGTGTTAAATGTTGTAGTCGACGGAGACGTAAGTACTCCCTCCGGCAGGAACCGGCCGCTGGACTTCCGCGGTAGTCAGGCTAGTTTACGGGCGGGGGTGGAATTTACGGCTCCATTATCATTAGTACAGCAGAGAAATGCCTATCGGGAATCTCAAATCGATTACCAGAGACAGCGCCGTACCTTCATGGAGGCTCAGGACAACGTAAAGTTCCAAATCAGGCAAAGTTGGCGGCAGCTGAATGTTCTGCGTCAGAACTTTGAAACGTCACGTGTGCAGATCCGCCTGGCAGCGCTGCAGTATGACAGTGCGGTGGAAGCCACTTCTGATCCTGCCCAGGCCGGTCGAAATCAGGGGTTAAATCTGTTAAATGCCTTATCTTCGGTACTAACTGCACAAAACAGTTTAATCAGCAACTGGGTAAATTATGAACAAAACCGACTTAACATCTATCGAGATATGGGTATTATGGAGATAGATGCCAACGGCATCTGGGAAGACAATTTCTATCAACACCGCGCGGGAACGATAAGACCTACCAATGAGCACCGCCAACCACCCCCCCCAGAATCAACCGAATCAACCTCAGTCACTGGAACAGGAGACGTCAAGCAAGTCGTCTTCCGACCAGCAGCAGAGCTCAATGCGCTCGACACAGAAACTGAAACGCCAGCGCAGGCTCCCTAAAAAAAGAACGCTGATCCTTCTCACCATTCTGGTCGGGGTCGCTGTGGTCTTACTGGTGCCTGCTGTGCGGACACCGCTGTTCTCTGCGTTCTCTTCGGGGCAGAAGAAGAACACCACCTACATTACCGATCAGGCAACACGGGGCGCCTTTCGTGTGTCGGTGACCGAACGGGGACAGCTGGACAGTCTGAATAACGTCACCCTTTCCAGTAAGGTCAAGGGTTTCACAACCATCATCAGCATTGTTCCGGAAGGAACCATGGTTAAAGCCGGCGATATGGTCTGTGAGCTGGACTCCTCCGCGCTGGTCGATAAGGAAAAGCAGCAGCAGATTCAGGTGACGCAGGCCGAGGCGGAACTCAAGCAGGCTGAAGAAAATGTCGCGATTCAAAAGACTCAAAACGAGAGTGATGTCTCCGCAGCGCAGCTGGCACTCGATCTGGCGAAGCTCGATCTGGAAAAATTCCAGAAGGGGGAATCGCAACGCGATCTGAATGTCAAAGAAGGTGCCGTCACCAAAGCACGTGAAGATCTGCAGCGGGCGGAAGAGAACTTCGAGTTCTCGAAACGGATCGCCAAGAAAGGCTATAAAAACCAGAACGATGTGGAAGCCGACCGGATCACCGTGGTCAAGGCCGAGATCGACCTGGAAATCGCCAAAGAAGATCTCAAAGTGGAAAAAGATTTCGTTCAGCGGCGAAAAGAGAAAGAACTGATTGCAGACGTTGATGAAAAGAAGCTGAATCTGGAACGCGTGAAAAGACAGGGGGTCGCCGCACTGGCCCAGTTCGATGCCCGGCTCAAAGCCAGCCAGCTGACCTATGAAGTCGAACGCAGTGAACTGGACCGCATTCGCGAACAGATCGAAAACTGCAAAATGATCGCGCCGCAGAATGGCCAGGTGGTCTACGCCAACCAGAACAGCGGGCGTCGCGGTAGCGGTGAGGATGTGATCGAAGAAGGGACCGAAGTCCGCGAACGTCAGGCCATCATCCAGCTGCCCGATTTCTCGAAGATGAAAGTCGATGCCCGGATTCACGAATCTAAAATCAGTATGATCAGTGAAGGGCAGGATGTGGATATCCGCGTTGATGCCTTTCCCGAACAACGCTACGCGGGAATTGTCGACCAGGTCTCTTCCGTACCGATTTCCTCCAACTGGATGCGTCCGGACCTCAAGGAATACAAGGCCACCATCAAAATTGTCCCCAATGGGGCTGATATCACCAAGCTCAAACCCGGGCTTACCGCAGAAATTGAAATCCGCATTGAAGAACGCGACGACGTGCTGCAGGTTCCCGTCCAGTCGGTCATCACCATTGGCGACGAACGCTACATTTTTGTCTTAACTCCCAGTGGAACTGCCATCCGCAGGGAAATTAAAATCGGTCAGGCCAGTGATACCATGATCGAAATCCTGGATGGCGTGACCGCCGGTGAAGAGGTCATTCTCAATCCACGGACTCACTTTGCAGACGAGCTGATCGAACTCGAAGAACAGCTGGCGCTCGAAAAGAAAAAGGCGGCCAAAGAGGGAGGCGGTGGCCCCGGTAAAGGTGCACCCGCTGGTGGTCAAGGGAAACCGGGCGCCAAAGCAGGTGGTAAGAAACCGGCCGGTGGTGGCTCAGGTAACGTCCTGCAACGCTTCGACAAAGACTCGGATGGAAAAGTCTCGAAAGACGAAGCCCCCGATCGGATGAAGGAACGCTTCGACGATATCGATACCAACAGGGATGGTTTCCTGGACGCCGGCGAACTCAGCAAAGCGCGTCCCCCCTCGGGTGGCGGCGCAGGCGGTGGCCCCCGACCTGCGGGAGAACGGCGACCATGAGGCTGGCTGCTCAAGTTGTCGACCTCACCAAGTTTTATGATCTGGGCTCCGTGGTGGTGAAAGCGTTAAGAGGAGTCTCGACCGATTTCCCTGAAGGTGACTTCGTCGCCATTATGGGATCATCGGGGAGTGGTAAGAGTACACTCTTAAATCTGCTCGGTGCGCTCGACCGGCCCACCAGTGGTCAGTACTTCCTCGGTGGACGCGATGTCTCCACCCTGGACGACGATGAACTCTCACTCATGCGCAACGACATGATCGGCTTCATCTTTCAGTCGTTCAACCTGATCGCGCAATACACGGTCCTGGAAAATATTGAAGTCCCCCTGCTCTACCGTGCCGGCTATCCCGCCATCGGACGCGAAGAACGGGAATGGTGCATCGAGCTTGCCCGCATGGTCGGACTTGGCGATCGACTGGATCACCGTCCGTTTCAGCTTTCCGGGGGGCAGCAGCAGCGTGTCTCGATCGCCCGGGCACTCGTCAACGATCCCCAGATCATTCTGGCAGACGAACCGACGGGGAACCTGGATTCCGCAACCGAAGAGGAAATTATGGAGATCCTCCACAATCTGAACAATCAGGGACGTACGATTATTATGGTGACCCATGAACCTGCCGTCGCCAGACAGGCCAAACGGCAGATTATGATGAAAGACGGTCTCATTGAAAGTGAGACCATCCAGGAACCCTCATACCCCGTCCACTGACATTCAACCCTCGCGATTATTTTCAGATAACTTCAGGCCGCTCGCATGACCCGTATCATTCGCATTGTTCGTCTCGCCATGAAAAGCTTATTGCTGCATAAGCTGCGGTCCGGACTGACGATGCTCGGGATTGTGTTCGGTGTGTTTTCCGTGATTGCCATGCTGGCCATTGGGGAAGGCGCCAGTGCCCAGGCACAAAAACAGGTGCTCGAACTGGGGGCGACCAATGTCATCGTCCGCAGCATCAAACCGCCCGATGAGGTGGCTCAGACTTCCAGCAGTGCACGGGTGCTGCAATATGGTCTGCTCCGTTCCGACTATAAAATTTTGACCAATACTCTGCCCACGATTATCAAGGCCGCCCCGATTCGGGAAGTCAACAGGGAAGTCCGCTATATCAAGGAAGCCATGAATGCCCGCGTGGTCGGTTGTACTGCCGACTATCTGGAGATGAATCACCTGGACCTGGCGGCGGGGCGTTTTCTGACGGCCAGTGATCAAAGCAAGCTGCTCAACGTTGCGGTGGTCGCCAACGAAGTCGCGAACAAACTGTTTAAATTTGAAGACCCGCTGGGACAGTCCATCCGCATCGGTCCCATGTTCTACACCGTGGTCGGCGTGACGAAAGACCGGACCGCTTCTGCAGCCATCGGGGGCAGTCTCTCCGGACAGGACTACAACAAAGACGTTTACATTCCCATTAAGACGCTGCAGGCTCGCGAAGGTGATCTGGACATCAAACGCCAGGCAGGGAGCATGACGGCCGAACATATCGAATTGAATCAGATTACGCTTCGCGTCAATGATAAAGATACCGTGCTCCCCACCGCGCAGGCCATTCGGGAAACGCTCGAACAGTCACACCCGCGCAACAAAGACTATGCGGTCGTTGTCCCCCTGGAACTGCTCAAGCAGGCTGAACAGATCCGGATGATCTTCAACGTGGTCCTGGGGTCGATCGCTGCCATCAGTCTGGTCGTGGGAGGCATCGGCATTATGAATATCATGCTGGCAACCGTGACCGAACGGACCCGTGAGATCGGCGTCCGTCGTGCTCTGGGAGCCCGGCAGCGCGATATTGTTGAGCAGTTTCTGACCGAAACGATCGTGCTGGCCGGATCGGGGGGACTGATCGGCGTGGTCTTCGGTCTGCTGACCCCGATCACATTCCTCGGCATTCAATGGTTCGTCCAGCATTTCGTCATGGAAGGAAATACTGCTGGCTCAGATGTGGGACGCATGTTCTTTGATCTACAGCCACAGATCGCGTTCTGGAGTCTGCCGGTTGCCTTTGGGATCTCGGTTACCATCGGAATTCTCTCCGGAATCTATCCGGCGATCTCTGCTGCCAAGCTCGACCCGATCGAAGCACTGCGGCACGAATAATCAGTTGCTGCTGATCACAACATCTTCCCTGCAGGGTGGTTATGATCAATCAATGAATCTGGATTCGTCTGCGAAAATTGCCAGTAGGGCTGTTCCCCTCCCTGTCAGGATTCTACAATAGGAGAGTGCTCATCGCGTAGTACAACATCGAAACAATCGACCCGCCTCAAGCCATCCATCCAGAACAGGAGAATCAGGCATGCCAGGAAAGCACGCTTTTCTGAAACAATTCTACCTCCTCACTGCAATGCTCGTGGGCCTCATTACCGTCAGTGGTCCCGGCTTAACGGCTGCCCTGGCAGATGAGAAGTCTCCCGCACCTGCGGAAAAAAAGACTGAAGAAACTCCAGAACCGGAAGACGATCCCGCTTCAAAAAATCCGTTCCCGAATCGTCCCCAGGCCCCCAGCCTGGATGGGGGAACCGAATGGTTGAATACCTCGGGAGAGATCACACTCAAAGATCTCAGGGGTAAAGTCGTACTGATCGACTTCTGGACTTACTGCTGCATCAACTGCATGCACGTGCTCCCCGACCTGGCCTACCTGGAAAAGAAATACCCGAACGAACTGGTCGTCATCGGCTGCCATTCCGCAAAATTTGATAACGAAAAAGAGACCGACAACATCCGCCGGGCAATCCAGCGTTACGAAATCAAGCATCCCGTCATCAACGATTCGAATATGACCGTCTGGCGGAAGTACGGCGTACGGGCCTGGCCCTCCATGGTGCTCATCGATCCGGAGGGGAAGTACTGCGGTCATCTCTCGGGTGAAGGCAATCGTGAACTGCTCGACAAAGTTCTGGAGCGGGTCATCGCCTATCATCGTGCCAAAGGAACGCTCGATGAAACTCCCGTGCATTTCGATCTGGAATCCGCCAAGCTCAAACCGACGCCACTCAAGTTCCCGGGCAAGCTGCTGGCAGATGCTCCTCAGAACCGACTCTTTATTTCGGACAGTAACCACAACCGGATCGTCATCGCTTCCCTCGACGGCAAACTGATCGACGTGATTGGTTCGGGGCAGATCGGCAACAAAGACGGCGACTACAAAACGGCTGCCTTTGATCATCCCCAGGGCATGGCCCTGGTGGGCAATACGCTGTATGTCGCGGATACCGAAAATCATCTGATTCGCAAGATCGATCTCGATCAGAAACAGGTTTCGACACTCGCCGGTACCGGGGAACAGGCCCGCTACCGTTCCGCGGGAGGCAAACTCCGTGAGTCGGCGCTCAACAGTCCCTGGGCACTGGCCGAGATCGATGGCGTGCTCTACATCTGCATGGCAGGCCCGCACCAGATCTGGTCTCACAAGCTCGGTTCCGATGAAATCGGCGTTTACGCCGGTTCCGGTCGGGAAGATATCGTCAATGGTCCCCTCGATACATCCGCGTTCGCACAGACGTCCGACATCACTGTCGACGGCGATGTGTTTTACGTCGTGGACAGTGAAGGCTCCGCAGTCCGCAAGGTCGACACGAAGAAGAAGACTGTCTCTACGATTGCCGGTACATCCGATCTGGAACGGGGACGCTCCCTGTTTGAATTCGGGGATAAAGATGGTGTCGGAATGCACGCCCGCCTGCAGCATCCGCTGGGAGTTTTATACGACAACGGTCGGCTGTTTATTGCCGATACCTACAATCACAAATTGAAGACAGAGGATCTCAAAACCTTCGAAGTCAAAACGTTTCTCGGCACCGGTAAGGATGGAAACAGTCTGAATCCGGTGGAGTTCTCGGAACCTTCGGGTCTGGCGAAAGTCGGCAACCGTCTGTTCGTCGCAGACACCAACAACCACCGTATCTGCGTCGTCAATCTGGATAACGACCAGGTCAGTGAATTCAAGGTGCAGGGACTGACGCCGCCTGAATTACCGAAGACCTCCGATGACAGTTTCACTGCGGCCTCCGCGGATGCATTAACTGCATCTGCACAAAAAGTAGCAGCCGGTGTTCCCCTGGCGGTGACTGTCACGCCAAAACTTTCGTCTGGTTATAAACTCTCACCGCTGGCGCCTGTGAAGTTTTCATTCAAGTCGGCCGACGATCCCGAAAAGACGATCGCCAGGGGGAAGGGGACCGTCAAAGGGAATCAGGTCCTGTTGGCGCTGCCCGCGTTAAAAGTTCCAGACGGGAATTACCTGCTGAATCTCCGCTTCGGTTATTGCCGGGATGGTGTCGGCGGACTCTGCAAGCAGCATTCCGCTCAGTGGAAAGTGCCGGTACAGACAGTGGCAGGGGAAAAGAACAGTGACATCACTCTGTCTCTGGATCTTTCACAGGATTAACCTGAACAACATTGTTGCCACATTTACCAACGGTTGTTGAGCCTGCATACTGGCAGATCAGCAACCGTTTTTTATTGGTGCTCCGATAGGTTTCAAAACGCCTGACAGGGAAAGGCTTTGAATCAGCCGGGGAGAGCTGCGATACAACATGGCATGGGACTTGCATTTCTGAAGATCAGCAACCGTTCGGTTCTTGATCTGAGCTGTTTTTTTGACGCAGACTGCGGTATAAATTCAGAGGCTGACAGGAGGAAAACCATGTCTGAGCAAGATAAAAATTATGAACTGGCCAAAGAACGTGTCGAAAAGAAAATGGGTTTCATGATCCACGCGGGAGTCTACGTGCTCGTCAACGCCGGCCTGATCACGCTGAACCTGACACGCTCCCCCGATAAATACTGGTTTATCTGGCCTCTGGGCGGCTGGGGCATCGGACTCGCGTTTCATGCCTTCAAAGTTTACAGCACCGGCGGGGGAAAGAGTTGGAAACAGAAGATGATCGAGAAGGAACAGGCTCGACTCAATCAATGAAGCAGCAGAGATAGAAAGCTTTCACTCATGACGGCCACAGATCCGATTTGTCACATGCAGGTCGACGAATCGACCGCCCTCAATGCGACCGTAGATGATCAAACCTGGTATTTCTGCAGTCAGGGCTGCCGCGATAAATTCCTCGCACAACACAGCGAAAACGCTGCTTCCGCTGAAAAAGAATGTCACCACGAAGAACATCAGCATGAACCTCATCAGCACGAACCGCAGCAGCCGGAATTGAAACTGGAGCCGGCAGCAAGCTGTTGCCATCACGACACTGGTGGGCATGAACATCACGGGCATCAGAAAAAAACGCCTGAGCATGTTCCCGCGGGCACCATCTATTCCTGTCCGATGCATCCGGAAATCGAACAGGTCGGACCGGGCAGTTGCCCCATTTGCGGGATGGATCTGGAACCGATCATGCCGCAACAGGAGGAAACTCCTGAAGAAATTGCAGAGTATGAAATGATGGCCCGCCGGTTCTGGGGCGGGCTGGCACTGGGACTTCCCGTGTTCCTGCTCGCCATGCTGCCGATGCTGGGCGTGCCCGTACATCAGTGGATTCCCGAAAATGTGGCGGGCTGGTTACAGTTTCTGCTCAGTACCCCCGTTGTACTCTGGGCTGGCTGGCCCCTTTATCAGCGCGCGTATCGGTCCATTCTCAGTATGAATCTCAATATGTTCACGCTGATCGGTATCGGTACCGGCACCGCATATATCTACAGTGTCATCGCCCTGCTGGCTCCCGGGATTTTTCCCGAATCGTTTCGCCGCAATGGAACAGTCGAACTGTATTTCGAGGCAACCGTTGTGATTACCGTTCTGGTACTACTGGGGCAGATGCTGGAACTGCGGGCCCGAAAACGCACCAATTCCGCGATCAAAGAACTGCTGGCACTGGCACCACCCACCGCGCATCTGGTTGTCGATGGCGAAGAACGTGACATTCCCTTAGAAGAGGTCGAGGCCGGAAATCTGCTGCGTGTCCGGCCCGGAGAAAAAGTTCCCGTGGATGGCACAGTCGAAGAAGGCAAGAGCCTGATCGATGAATCGATGATTACCGGCGAGCCGGTGCCTGTCTCCAAAGAGCAGGGGGCCGACGTCATCGGCGGTACTGTGAACCAGACCGGCTCCTTTCTGATGAAAGCCCAGAAGGTCGGCGGTGAGACATTGCTCTCACAGATCATTCAGATGGTCTCCAATGCCCAACGCAGCCGGGCTCCCATTCAGCGGGTGGTCGATTCGGTTGCCGCCGTTTTTGTACCGGTGGTGCTGGGAACTGCCGTCATCACCTTTCTGCTCTGGAGTTGGCTGGGTCCCGAACCCAGGTTGGCTTATGCACTCATCAATGCCGTCGCAGTGCTGATCATCGCCTGTCCCTGTGCACTGGGACTGGCAACGCCGATGTCGATTATGGTGGGCGTCGGCCGAGGTGCGAAGCAGGGGATTCTCATCAAAAACGCGGAGGTTCTCGAAACACTGCAGAAGGTCGACACCGTCGTAGTCGACAAAACAGGTACGCTGACGGAAGGACAGCCCCGGCTGACAGAATGTGTGCCGGCAGGAGAGCGCAGTGAAAACGATCTGCTGCAGTGGGCGGCTGCCGTGGAGCAACATAGCGAACATCCCCTCTCCCAGGCCGTGGTTCAGGCAGCAAAAGAACGGGATCTCAAACTCGACGAGGTGCAAGACTTCGATTCCGTCACCGGTGCCGGCGTGAAAGGATCTGTGCAGAATCAACCGGTGTTGATCGGCAGTGCCGCGTTCCTGCAGGAGCAATCAGTCACGATTGATGACGCATTGATGTCACAGGCCAACGATCTCCGCGAACAGGGGCAGGGAGTGATTTTTGTGGCCATTGATGGCGCGTTTGCCGGCTTTCTTTCCGTCTCAGATCCAATCAAGGAAACGACCGCGCCGGCGATTCAAAAGCTGCACGACCTGGGACTCTCGGTGGTCATGGTCACCGGCGATAATGAAAAAACCGCACAGGCGGTCGCCCGGCAGCTGAACATCGATGATGTGGAAGCCGGCGTCAAACCGCAGGACAAATATGAGAAAGTCAAAGCCCTCCGCGCGAAAGGCCACAAAGTCGCGATGGCCGGCGATGGCATCAACGATGCCCCGGCACTCGCCGAAGCAGACGTGGGGATCGCCATGGGGACCGGAACCGATGTGGCCATCGAAAGTGCCGAAGTCACCCTGGTCAAAGGGGATTTGCGGGGCGTCGTCGATGCCATCGATCTGAGCCGGCTCGTGATGCGGAACATTCACCAGAACCTGATCTTCGCCTTCGGTTACAACGCGCTGGGCATCCCGGTCGCAGCAGGGATCCTCGTTCCCTTCCTGGGAATTCATGCCCTGCTGAGCCCGATGATTGCCGCGGCTGCGATGAGTTTCAGTTCGATCTCCGTAATCAGTAACGCCCTGCGACTACGTACTCAGAAATGATCTATTTTTTTCCGTCAGCCTGATTGCGGGCTTTGACGATCCGCTGAATCTCTTTCAGAGCCAGCAGGTGACCGGGTTCCACCATCGTACCATGCGTGAAACCGTCCAGCTCAAACAGCTGCGTCTGTTTGTGGCCGACGACTTTCATCAGGCTGTTGAGGTACGCGTTTTCTTCATAGCGGGTCGGGAATTCGAGATTCCGATCTCCCGTGATTAACAGGATCGGCGGTGCGTCTTTACGGGCATGATACAGCGGGGCCATGTCATCAATGATCGGCTGGTCGCGGCCGATGCCCATCTCTTCCCGCACAGTCATATGTGTGATGCAGTGACCGCTGTAAGGAATCAGGCCGGCGATCTGATTGGCGTCGATCTCGTGTGCTGCCAACCAGCGACGATCGAGACCGAGCATACTGGTCAGATAGCCGCCCGCGGAATGGCCGGCGACAAAAATCAGACTCGGATCACCACCATATTTCGCGATGTTCTGAAATGTCCAGGCGACCGCCGCCGCTGCATCTTCAAGGTAAGCCGGCTTTTTCGCTTTGGGAAACAGACGATAGTTGACGGCGACGACTGCAATCCCCTGGTCTTTTAGTGCTTTCGGGATCGATTTCCGGCCCCCCTTTAATCCGCCGCCATGAAACCAGACGACCGTCGGAAAGTTTTTGATCGTCGTCGGGTAATATAGATCGAGTTTGCAGCGTTCGTGCATGTATTCGTTCTGCTCCGTCTCTGCTGCGCTGCGATAGGGAATGTCGCTAATCGTCTTATAGCCAGAGTCGCTCTCCTGGGCCGGGGCAGGGTGGGCCTTACAGAGGATCAGGAGCAGTAACAACAGGGAGCATGAATTCTGAAAACGTCGCATTACGATACCTCAAATAGTCGTTGTCTCAGTGAGAAGTTCTGATGGTTTCAGTACCAGTGGCGTGAGCCGATTATAGGCTACCCGCTTAAGCAATGACAGGCCGGGCACACCTTCGCGCGAGGGGCTCCTGTCAATCTGACCGGTGAATCCAGGCATTCAGTCTTGCACGCTGTTCGAGGTTTGTAATACTGGTTCTAAACACCTCCATCGAGAGACCACGATGAAACTATCTTCGAATCAGGCAACTTCATGACCGCCATCCTGGGTATCTCCGCATTCTATCATGATTCCGCTGCCGCGCTGGTGGTGGATGGGGAAATTGTCGCTGCCGCCCAGGAAGAACGCTTTTCCCGCGTTAAGCAGGATGCCTCCTTTCCCGCACATGCAATTGAATACTGTCTGAAGGAAGCCGGTCTCACAGTAGATCAGCTCGATTATGTCGGCTTCTATGAAAAGCCATTTTTAAAATTTGAGCGACTGTTGGAAACAACCCTGGCCTTTGCACCACTCGGTTTCCGTGCGTTTCTGAATACGATTCCCAGTTGGCTTTCGACCAAGCTGCATCTGCCCCGGGTGATTAAACAGGAACTGCAGGGGAAATATCAGAAACGGATCGTCTTTTGTGAACATCACGAGTCGCATGCCGCCAGTGCTTTCTTTCCGTCTCCCTTCGAAGCAGCGGCAATTCTGACCGTGGACGGCGTGGGAGAGTGGGCCACTGCCGGCTATGGGGTCGGGCGGGGAAACAAAATTGAACTTCAGAGCGAACTCCGTTATCCGCATTCACCGGGGCTCCTGTATTCCGCGTTTACGTATTACTGTGGCTTTCGCGTCAACTCGGGAGAGTACAAACTGATGGGGCTGGCCCCTTACGGAGAGCCACGCTACGCCGACCTGATCCGGGAGAAACTGGTCGATATCAAAGCCGACGGTTCGATCCGCCTCGATCTGGCTTACTTTCGGTTCTGTCAGGGGCTGACGATGACCTCCCCTCGCTTTCACAACCTGTTCGGCGGACCACCCCGGCAACCGGAAACCGAGATCACACAGCGTGACAAGGATCTGGCGGCTTCGATTCAGGTCGTGCTGGAAGAGATCCTGCTCAACATGGTCAGGCACGTGCATCGAGAAACACAACAGACGCGTCTCTGTATGGCGGGCGGGGTCGCTCTGAACTGTGTCGCCAATGGCAGAATCCTGCGGGAAGGACCGTTCGAGGAAATCTGGATCCAACCTGCTGCCGGAGATGCCGGAGGCGCACTGGGAGTCGCCCAGATGATATGGCACCAGTTGCTGAATCAGCCCCGCACACCACAGTCCACAGACCAGCAGCAGGGAAGTTTCCTGGGGCCCAGCTTTGACGATGTGGAATTACAACAGTTCCTGGACGACCAGCAGATCGTCTATCACTGTCTGTCCGATGATGAGCAGCTCTGCAGGCAGGTTGCCGGTTACCTGGCCGAGGAGAAAGTGGTCGGCTGGTTTCAGGGACGCATGGAATTCGGTCCCCGGGCACTGGGGGGACGCAGTATTCTCGCTGACGCCCGCGGTGCACAGATGCAGTCGACGTTGAATCAGAAAATCAAATTCCGCGAATCCTTTCGGCCTTTTGCGCCTGCGGTATTACGCGAACGGGTCACCGACTACTTTGACTTTCCTGAAGAACACGACAGTCCTTACATGCTCCAACTGGCACAGGTGAAGTCACAGGCCGACATTCCGGCGGTGACCCACGTCAATGAATCGTCCCGCCTGCAGACCGTCGATCCGGAGCGGCATGGCCTGTTTTATCAATTGATCGCTGAGTATGAAACACAGACGGGAGTCCCGCTGCTGATCAACACCAGTTTCAATGTGCGGGGTGAGCCCCCCGTCTGTACGCCCGCGGAAGCGTGGCACTGTTTTGTATCCACAGAGATGGATGTCCTCGTTCTCGAACATTTTGTGATTTTAAAATCCGAACAGTCAGAGCAAAAGATGCAGGCGTCACTGCAGAAACCCGCGCGAACCATACTGGATTAAACCCCGCATACAGTAATGAAAACAAACGGCATGGCACTTATTGAAATCAACTGGAATCCGAAACTGAGCGAATTGCGAACGTTTGCAATCGCGCTGGCCTGCCTGTGCAGTCTGGCGGGATTCTTCTGTCTGCAGCGAGAGGCCTCTGTGCTGCTGACCGGCACGCTTCTGGGAGTATCGCTGGCCAGTTGCACTTTCGCCTGGCTGGCACCGCAGGTGATGCGGCCCGTATATCTCGTGTGGATGATCCTGTTTTATCCCCTGCGGTGGTTGATTTCCTGTCTGCTGATTGCCGTGGTATATTATCTGGTGATCACACCCGTTGGGATCCTCCTGCGACTGTGTGGTTACGATTTCGTGGGGAAACGGTTTGACTCCCGGGCCACCTCGTACTGGCAGCCCAAACCGCAGGTTCGTAAACCGGAAGATTATTTTCGGCAGTTTTAATCTGCCTCGACCGCCTCAGGTGAAACCATGACAGAACAAGGCTCAGCAGAACCGGCACCCGAAGACAGAGCGCAGGCTGAGTTTCAGGCACAGTCCGAACTGCCTGCGCAGGGCATCGTGGCCGAGTTCTGGGACTTCCTCTGTCACAACAAGAAATGGTGGCTTGCCCCGATCATCATTGCCCTGCTGTTGATTGCGCTGCTGGTCGTCATCAGTGGCAGCGGTTTAGCCCCCTTCATCTACCCGATTTGAGATGAGACCGACCGCATTTACGAGGCATTCCGGCGGGCCTTCAGTTCCGGATACTTTTCATCCGTATCGCCCACCTGTTCCTTCAATTCATCCAGCTGTTTTTTCAATTCTCTCACCGTCGGCTGATATTCCGGCTCGGCGATCACATTGCGCATTTCATGAGGATCTTTCCGCAGATCGTAGAGCTCCCAGTAAGCCTCGGTCGGTTTCTTCACGGCACCCGGGGCATCCAGCGGTAATCCGTAAAAGAAAATCAGCTTAAAGTCTTTCGTACGAATGCCATAATGGGCCGGGTTGTCGTGGTGGGCCATGTGCATCCAGTAGCGATAGTAAGTCGCCTGCTTCCAGTCGGCGGGAGGCTGTTCCCCTTTGAGAATGGGTAAAAAGGATCGTCCCTGCATGAAATCCGGTTTTTCGACGTTCGCCATCGCCAGCAGAGTCGGGGCAAAGTCGACGTTGTTGATGATCGCGTCGCTGGTCGAACCGGCTTTGATCCATTTCGGGTAGCGGACAATGAACGGCATTCGCTGTGATTCTTCATACATCCAGCGCTTGTCGATGTAGTCGTGTTCGCCCAGCATGAAACCCTGGTCCGCCGTGTAAACGATGATCGTGTTGTCCAGTTCGCCTGTCTGTTCCAGGTGATCGAGCAGGCGGGCGATGTTGTCATCCACGCCCCGCACGCAGCGGAGGAATTTTTTCAGGTACCGCTGATAAGCCTCGTGGGTATATTTGTCAGCGGGCAGATTCGGATCGACAAACATATGATGTCCCATGTTGCGCCGCTGATTCCGCGGACCGACCGAGGTGCCGTAGAGCGGGTGGTTTAAGGGACCATGCTGCCCCCGGTGCCAGAGGGAATCGGGTTCGGGAATCGTGACATCCTGGTACAGCCAGTCATAACGTTCCGCGTTCTCAAAATTATCGTGGGGGGCTTTGAAGTGATGCATCAGAAAGAACGGCTTCTGTTTCTGCTTGCGGTTTTTGAGCCACTTCAGTGAGATGTCCGTAATGGCATCGGAGGAATGTTTGGAATCGTAGCCTGCTACCCGGAATTCGTTTTTGGGCCAGGGCTGGGGACCGCGGACGCGAAACAGCGGGTTGAAATAATTTCCCTGGCCGGGCAGCACTGTGTAGAAATCGAATGCCGCGGGTTCTTTTTTCAGATGCCATTTCCCGACCATGGCCGTTTCGTATCCGGCCTGTTTCATGAGACGGGCCAGATGCTGCTTTTCCGGCGGGATGGCTCCGCTCAGCGTCGTGACGCCGTTTACGTGGGAGTACTGGCCTGTCATGATCGTGGCCCGGCTGGGCGTGCAGATTGAATTGGTACAGAAGACGTTCTTGAGCAGGATCCCCTCCCGCGCGATTCGGTCGAGTGTCGGCGTCGGGTTGACCACCGCCAGGCGGCTGCCATAAGCGCCGATTGCGTGCGCGGCATGATCATCCGACATGATGTAGAGTATATTGGGCTGTTTCTCTGCGGCATTTAGAGCGGGCAGGGCCGTCAGCAAACTGAAGAGACAGCAGAACAGCAGACAGATTGAGCGCGGCTTGAGCATGTTCATTCTCATAGAGTTAAGAGGATTTCGGATCTCTGGATCTGAGGCGGATTCCAACAAACCGTTTGCAGTGGACAGACCAAAAGCATAGACTTGAGATTATAACAGGCAGGTGACCCTGGGGAAATTCTGCATACCAAATCCCCGCCGATTCCACTGCCCAGATACTGCATTCCTTTTTTCCTTGCCTCTGGATTCGACAACATGACATACTCAAAAGCAAAATTTCTCGCAGTCCTGCTGCTGGTGCTCTTCGTCTGCAGTCCAGCTACGCTGTCCGCTGCCAAACATACCAACGTCATCCTGATTATGACCGATGACCAGGGAGGCTGGGACTATGGCTTTCTGGGAAACAAAATTCTCAATACCCCCAATCTCAACGCCATGGCGGAACGCGGGGCGCGGATGAGTCGCTTTTATGTGAGCCCGGTCTGCACGCCCACCCGGGCCAATCTGATGACGGGCCGCTACAACTACCGGACACGGGCCATCGACACCTATATCGGACGTGCCATGATGGAACCGGAAGAAGTGACCATTGCCGAAGTCCTGAAACCTGCCGGATACCGGACCGGGATCTTCGGCAAATGGCATCTGGGGGACTGTTATCCCATGCGTCCCCAGGATCAGGGTTTTGAGGAAGTACTCGTACTGCGTGGCGGCGGCATCGGTCAGCCCAGCGATCCCCCGGAAGGTGCCGGTAAATACACAGACCCGGTTCTGTTTCATAATGGCGAAAAGAAGCAGATGAAAGGGTACTGCACCGATATTTATTTTGACCATGCGATGAAATTCATCGAACAGAATGAAGCAGATGATAAGCCGACCTTTATTTACCTGGCTACCAACGCACCGCACGGTCCCTTCGGCGATGTTCCCGAGGCGCTCCGCGAGAAGTATAAAGCGATGGACCTGAATGACGCGTACGGTTATACCCTGAACCCCAAACGCAAAAATGAAAAACTGTACGATAAGACCTCACGCGTCTTTTCGATGATTGAAAACATCGATCAGAATATCGGGCGACTGTTCAAGCATCTGAAACAGATCGGCGCTTACGACAATACGCTGGTCCTGTTCCTGAATGATAACGGCCCCAATGGTCCGCGGTATGTCGGCCCGCATCAGGGCTCGAAAGGCAGCGTCAACGAAGGGGGCATTCGCTCTCCGCTGCTCGCGCACTGGCCCGCGCAGCTCAAACCGGGCACCGTCAACGGCCGGATCGCAGCGCACTACGATGTCTTTCCGACGATTCTGGCAGCCACCGGTGTTTCCAAACCGAAGTCGCTGAAACTGGACGGCAAAAATATTCTCCCGCTGCTCAAAAACGAAGCCGACAACTGGCCCGAGCGCGCCCTGTTCATGCAGTGGCATCGGGGTGATGAACCGACCGCACGAACTAATGCTGCGGTCGTGACTCAGAATTACAAGATGACGTTTTCCAAACCGGATGCCCCCGGAAAACTGTTTCAACTCGTCGATGATCCCGGGGAACGTCACGATCTGTCTCAAGAGAAGCCGGCGATCGCGAAATGGCTGACGAATCAGTATGACCAATGGTTTGCCGACGTGAGCCATACACGGCCTGATAATTATGCGCCCCCCCGGATCCATGTGGGGAACCCCAAAGAGACCACCACCGTGCTCACCCGTCAGGACTGGCGGTATTCCGGTCCGAAGGGAAAGGGCTGGACACGCGATGCACGCGGCGTCTGGCTGATCACGGTGGAAGAAGACGGAAACTATGATCTCAAAGTGCTGTTCTCCAAATCACAGCCACCACTTCCGTCTGAACTGACGATGAAGGTCGGTAATGACCTGTTCCATGCGGTGGTGCCCGCTGATCAGGCGGAGCATGTGTTCAAAAATGTCACCCTGCATAAGGGAGAGCAGACTGTCGATGTAAAAATCATCGAGGGCGATATCGAACGCGGCCCGATGATGGTTTACCTCATCCAGAAACCCGCGGGATCGTCCGCCCATTGAGCGGGATTTTCCCCATATGAAGCGTCAGTACAGGGAGGCTGCATTCTCGCAGAAAGTGCAAAAGGTTTCCCAACTGGAATGGTCTTGAGTCAGGATTCCATTTACTATAAATAAGGAATCTTAAATTATAGATGCTCTGCTCCAGGGCGAAATGCTGCGTTTCTGGGCCTGAATTCTCCAGCGGATTCAGGCCAGATACGTATGAAGTCTGGGGCAGACCTGGTGAAAACCGGGAGAATTGGCGGCAGAACGTCATTCAATCATCACTCCACAGGTCGACATGCACTGCGGCCTTCCTCTGTTTACGGGATTGATTAATGCAAAAGAATTCAAACTTCAGCCGACGTGAGTTTCTGAAAACGACCACAGCCGGAGCAGCCGCCATTTCAACCGGGGTCTGGACCGGACTGGCCCCGGCTGCTTCGAAGTCTGCGAACGAAAAACTGAATATTGCCTGTATCGGAACTGCCAACCGGGCTGCCGCCGATGTCGAAGGTGTCAAAGGCGAGAACATTGTTGCGCTGGTTGACGTCGACTCGAACTACCTGGATCGAGCCGGTGCCAGCTTCCCCGATGCCCGCCGGTATGCAGACTATCGTGAGATGCTGGAGAGCGAAGATGGAAAAATTGACGCGGTCGTCATCGGCACCACCGACCATCATCACGCACCCGCATCCATTCGCGCCATCCGCAAAGGGTTGCATGTCTACTGTGAAAAGCCGCTGACGCACACCGTTCAGGAAGCCCGCATTATCGCAGAGGAAGCCAAAAAGCAGGGCGTTGCGACTCAGCTGGGAACTCAGATTCATGCCGGCGATAACTACCGCCGCGTCGTGGAAGTCGTACGGTCCGGAGTCCTGGGTGATATCGACGAAGTTCACGTCTGGGTCGGCAAAGGCTGGGGCGGTGGCGATCTGCCGACCGAAACCCAGGAACCTCCCAAGAATCTGAACTGGGATCTGTGGCTCGGACCGGCACCCGAGCGGCCCTATGCTGCTGGCCGTTATCATCCCGCACAATGGCGTCGCTGGTGGCAGTTCGGCCAGGGAACCCTGGGCGACATGGCCTGCCATTATATGGACTTGCCATTCTGGGCACTGGACCTGCGGCACCCGACCCACTGTGAAGCGGATGGACCGGAAGTACATCCGGAAGCCTGTCCGCACGGCTTGATTGTTCGCTACCAGTTCCCCAAACGGGGCAGCCTGGTTCCGGTGAATCTGACCTGGTACGACGGGAACAGGATTCCCAAGAAAGTCGCCGGTCAGCGTGTTCCCGGCAGTGGCGTGATGTTCGTCGGAACGGAAGGTTCCATGTTTGCCAATTACGGCAGCTACAAACTCTTCCCGAAAGAAAAGTTTGGCGACTTTAAGCCGCCGAAGCAAACCATCCCCAAGTCCATCGGTCATCATGCGGAATGGATCAAGGCCTGCAAAGATGGTTCACCCACCACCTGCAACTTTGATTATTCCGGTGCGTTAACCGAAGCCGTGCTGCTGGGCAACGTGGCGTATCGTTCGAAGTGTGCCCTGGAATGGGATGCTGCGAACCTCAAAGCAACAAACTGCTCTGACGCCGACAAGTTTATCTCGAAAGAGTACCGCGACGGCTGGGAAGTCGTTTAATCCCGCAGTCAACCGGATCAACGCCGGCTCCTCCCGTGGGGTGGAGCCGGTCTGATCGACTGGCTGGACTATTCGCCAGGAATATACTTCAACTGAATTTTCGTATTCGGCAATTTCTTTTTCAGCTCTTTGACACCTTCCGCCGAGACTGCGGTACGCGTGACTGTCAGTTCTTTGAGGCTGGTCAGACTTTCCAGAGCCGGCAGGCCGGCATCGGAGACCGGGGTCGATCCCAGGTGCAGAAATTCCAGCTTGTGCATGTCTTTGAGGTATTTCAGCCCCGCATCGGTGACCTGCGTATTATCCAGGTTCAGCCATTCCATGTTTGTCAGGCCCTGTAACGGTTTGACACCTGTATCGGTCAGGGCGACCCGCCAGAGATTGAGTTTCTGCATGGCCTTGAGGCCTGCCAGGTGCTGCATCCCGGGATCGGAGAGCAGGCTGTTTTCGCTCAGGTCCAGTTCGACAATCTGGGGCATCTTCGCCAGTGCGGCCAGCCCCTCGTTCGAAATCTGATTCTGGGCCAGACGGATCTTCTTCAGTTTGGGGAATGTGGTGAGCGTCTGCAGTGCTTTGTCGTCAATCAGCGTTTTGGCGAGATAGATTTCTTCCAGCTTCTGCAGATCTTTCAGTTGTGTCAATCCGTCGTCACTGACCCAGAGGAAGTCGAGCATCAGCACTTTGAGGTTGGTCAGCTTGTTGATGTCGGGCATCGCTTCATCGTCGATATCCTCATTGCCCGACAGGCGAAGTGCCTTCAGTTTGGAGAGCCCGGTCAGGTAAGAAATCGATTTATTATTCAGCGAGCAGTCGCGGGCGTCCAGATTTTCCAGGGACGCGACTTTGGCGATCAACTCGAGTTCCGCTTCGGTAATCGGGGTTTCGTTAAACAGCAGCGAACGCAGACGCGACAGCTGGGTGATCCCCTGGAGATCTTTGGCATCATCAATCAGAGTGCCGCGCAGATTGACTTCGATTACGTAACCCGCTTGATCCAGTTTCAACTTTGCACCGGCGGCTTTGAGCGACTCCGCAGCTTTGAGTTCACTTTCCGGAACGCTGGGTTGGGATGCCTCCCGGGCCGGTTTGCTGCTTTCCGCTGTTTCCTTGGAGGCAGACGGTTTGACCTCGGATTTTTCGGCACAGCCGGTGATCAGAGTCAGACAGAAAACGAGAATCAAAGCTTCTCGAAATGGTTTCATAGTGTGATCCTTCAAGCATAAGTAGCAAAAGTGGTCGTCTGACACTAGAGGTAGTTTCAAAACCCAAAACTACGTGAACAGTTTGGTATAGTATTTGTACGAGTACCTCCCTCGAAAGGAGGTCTCATTATGACCATGACCCGCGTGTCACGACCTGCCACAGGTCGCAACATTACCGGGTCCAGGACGGAACCAAAACCACAACTCTCGGACGAGCAATGGCTTCTGATCAAAGATCTGTTTCCAGAACCACCGGTAAACGCAGCCGGAGGGCGGCCCAGAGTGGCTGCCCGCGAGTGCCTCGAAGGAATCCTTTGGGTATTAAGGACCGGTGCCCGATGGAAAGATTTACCAACATTTTTACCATCTCCCAGCACCTGCTGGCGGCGTTTCAAGGAATGGACCGAAGACGGTGTCTTCCTGGAAGCGTGGCAGCGATTGCTCGAACACTTAGACCGCCGGAAGCTGGTTGTCTGGTCGGAAGCATTCGGGGATGGCACATTCTGCCCCGCAAAAAAAGGGGCGCCGATGTCGGAAAGACAAAACGGGGAAAGGGAACCAAGCTTATGCTGCTGGTCGACGGAAACGGGCTCCCTCTCGCTTTGGATCGTGCCAGTGCCTCTCCGGCAGAGGTGAAGCTGATTGAATCCCTGCTGGACCAGCGAGTTTTGCCACGCGACCCCGATCGCCTGATTTATGATCGTGCGGCCGACAGCGATCCCCTGCGCACAGAGCTGGCGGAACGGCAGATAGAGCTGATCTGTCCGCATCGCAAGAACCGTGTGAAACCAGCGACGCAAGACGGGCGTGCTCTGCGGCGATATCGACGCCGCTGGAAAGTCGAACGCACCATCAGCTGGCTGTTCAACTTTCGTCGTCTGGTAATACGATATGAACGATACAGTCATTTGTTTTTAGGATTCGCACAACTCGCGTGCGTGTTCACCTTACTTAATAAGTTATGAAACCACTTCTAAGCATACCGACTCGCAGGAAGACTCAAAACCGATGACAAGACAGCAATTCCGTTTTTTGTTGAAATCCGGTGTGGTCAGAGAAACGCAGCTGAGCATCAGGTTATTTCGCAGGATTGAACTTCAACGCATAGAGGTCGGCATCATGCATCACAAACCGAAGTCGCACCGGCTGACCAGCCAGGGAGGAGACATCAGGGCCCTGTTTCCAGCGTACAATGCGGGCGATATGGTCGCCGTAAATCGGTTCGCAATCTTCCAGGGTGAAGCCGGGCAGGGGATTGCCGGCTTCGTCCTGAATTTCGACCTGGATCTGTCCAGCGGCGCTGGTGGAGTAATTGATCTCCAGCTCTTTACCGGTAAAGGTGAGCGGTTTCGTGATGAACGTCCCCCCTGCGAGTGGCGCGTTGACGGAAGCAACACCGTCCAGCCGCAGGGTATAACGCCTGCCTCCGGTCAGAAACAGCGACATTTCGGCAGGTCCGGTCTGGTGAATGCCGATGGCCGCATAGTTGGCACGATTTGCCCAGCCATCCATGCCGACACCGGGGCGGATGAAAGACTGGGTGAATTCTCGATCGTAGAGCGCATCACCGCGGGCACTCATAAACAGGATGTCGGTTGCGGCCCCCCGTTTGGCCATAAATCGCGTCGGCAGCGCAAAGTAGATGTGCGGTGCACGAAAGTAAGGCTGCGTGCAGGCGGTATAAAGATGTTCGTTGGGCAGATTGACGGGCATTTCCTGGAACGGAGTCCAGTGGATAAAGTCTTTTGACGTCGTGCGGGCAATGCCACGATAGCCTTTAATAAACCGCCGGAAATAGCAGACGTAGGCCTGCTCATTCTCGGACCAGAATGCGTAGTTCTGGGAATCGAAGTATTTGCCCCACGCTTCAGGAATCACCGGTTCTTTCTGCAGCGGCTCCCAGTGAATCCCGTCCGGCGAGACGAACGCTTTCAGTCCACCCGCTCCCCTGCGTTTACGAACTTCGAGGTGCTGATTGGGCTGGTAGGCGAGTCCGCCCAGTGCCTTGTATTTTTCGGAAGCAGGCACGCCGGGTCGGGTATCGATGAAGGGCGTGAAATTGTGGTTCACCAGAAACTCATGCATCAGTACGACATTTCCCGATGGAAAGGTCGGGTGATCCGGGTAGATTCCCAGGTGAGGTAAGGTCCAGTGAATGGCATCTTTGCTTTCCGCATACAGAGTGACTTCACCATCGTGGTACTGCTCCCACCCTTTTTTCCAGTGGTTACCCGGTTGGGTATCGCCCCGATAATAGAATTGAAATTTATCGTCCGCCTTGAGGACCGTCGCGTAATGGCCGTGCGGGCGTGGCGGTGAGACGGGGGGCATGAGCTGCGGTGTGTGCAGTTTGAGTTCGGCGTCGATTAACTTATCGACCAGAAAGCGATCGACAAACAGTTCCCGGCGAGAACCAATCTGGCGAACCGGTTCATCGGCACCCACAACTGACCAGGCAGGGAGCAGCAAAACGGCGCACAGGCAGAGGATCTTCATCTTGGTGGACCTCGTCTCTGTATTGTAGGAACGGGTTTAATCGAAGGATTCGTCTGACGACGATTCCGTTGTTTCATCCAGCGAATTCAGTATGGAATGAATCGGTTTCAGATGTGCCGTTAGACTTTGGACGGCTGCAGCGCAGTCACGATCCCGGAGGGCATCAACCACCTGCTGGTGTTCGTGAATCATCTGGAATGTGGGCAGCGGAAAGAAATCAATGCCCTGTTGAAAATACTTCATCAGCACCTGATGAAACTGTGTGATCAGTTCCTGGTTGGCTGACTGTAACAGCGCTTCGTGGAAGAGCAGATCTTTTTCCACAAACTTTTGTAACAGCAGTCCCGATGAGAGCTGATCGTTAGCCAGGAGTGTGCTCTGTTCGTCGATGATCTGCTGCAGGCGGTCCAGTTGTGCTTCTGTAATATTGTGGGTCACCATCGGGAGGGAACCAATTTCAATCACCACGCGCAACTGAGCCACTTCCCGCCAGCCTTTTTCACAGGTGGTCTGGGGAACCAGAACTTTGCGTAAGACAGACTGAATGTCACCTTCTGCAACGGATAGTCCCACTTTGGGGCGGCCGGTAATGACTCCCAGTCCGCGCAGATTCCCGACCGCTTCACGAATCACGGAACGGGAGACTCCAAACTCCTCGGTCAGTTTTTCCACGGTTCCCAGGTAGCTGCCCGGTACCAGTTTTTCTCTCTGGATTCGCAGGCAGATCTGTTCTGCAATTTCTGAGCTTTTGGGGAAAGAGGTTGCCCAGCTGTCAGAGTTTAAAAGGTCGGTCGGTTCTGGCATGTTTCACTTCTCAAAGTTTGACGGGGAGTGAAAGCTATGGTGGGCACTATTTCGTGAGCATCATTAAGTAATCATATGCTGATAAGAAATTAATATAAAATCAACAGACTACAGGAAAAAGAATTCGGATAGTGGCTATCGATACAGGAGTGAATCTTTAAAAACGGAAGAGGTAGGCAGTCTGTTCCGCGGCATGTTCGAGTGAATTGATCATTTCAATCTCCGCTCGTTTCATGGTCAGATAGTCTGCAATCCGCGATTCGCCGAAGCTTTGCTGAAACAGGGCATCTTCTTCGAGGCCGGCCAGTGAGGTTGAGAGATCCGCAGGATAACGCGTCATTCCCCGTGCTTCGCGTTCTTCCGGAGTCAACAGTGCCGGATCGGTCATGATCGGCTCACCGGGAGAAGCAGCATTGTCGATTCCCTCCAGCCCGGCACAGAGGAGCGCCGAGAGGGCGAAATAAGGGTTGCATGTCGGGTCAGACGGTTTGAATTCGACATTGACGGTGGCTGCTTCCTGCCCCAGGAATCCGGACGCAGCCCGCAGGGTGGCTTCACGGTTGTCGGGGCCCCAGGAAGCGTAACAGGAACTCCAGCAGCGCTCGACAAAGCGACTGTAGGAATTGGTAGTTGGGGCAGTGAACGACATCACAGCCGGCAGGTGATTCAGGACTCCCGCCATAAAATGCAGTGCCAGTTCTGAAAGTCCGAATGGGGCCTCCTTGTCGTAAAACAGATTCTGTTCGGTCTCTTTGTCCCAGAGGCTGAAGTGAATGTGGCACCCGTTACCGGCTGAATCGGGAGATGCTTTGGGCATAAACGAAATCCGGAAGTCATTTGCCAGCGCGACGCCCCGTACGGTTTCTTTGAACGTGACCTGCTGATCTGCAGCCAGCATACCCTCCTGGTGCCGAATAGGGATTTCATGCTGACCGTGGCCTGCTTCCGGATAATACTTCTCGACCTGTACTCCCTGTTGTTCCAGTGCAGAGAGAATCGGCAGGATATAGGGGCTGGCCATATCCATGGCGGCCGAACTGAAACAGTTGGTCTGATCCAGCGGCTCCCAGTTGTCGTGCACATTACGGTAAATCGTAAATTCGTTTTCAAATGCAGCACGCAGAACCAGTCCCCGTTCTGTCAGTTTGTCGAGAAAGGTCTGGAGCAGATGCCGCGGGCAGAGTTCCCAGGGATCCCCCTGAATGGTGTTCAGGTTGGAAATCATCCGCGCATGGCCCGGGAGATAGGGGAGCACCTGAAACGTATTGATGTCCGGACAGATGCGGACCTCACCTACCGGCTGAAACTGGCTTTCCGGAGGCAGGTGATCGAAAACCGTGACCGACGCCTGCGCCTGTGTAAGCCCCAGCCCCCGTTCGAGGACCTCATCGATACTCCCGGGCAGAAACGCTTTCCCGCGGGCAATGCCGTCGGGCCCGACGTAGATCGCGCGCACCAGTTCGATGTTGTATTCCCGCAGCTGTTTTTCCAGAAGATCCCGCTGCATCTGTCTCTCTCTTATCGGTAGTGGACCCGTTGTGTGAAATAGACCGCGAGATGGTTTAACGCATCACAACTGCCGTCTTTTTGATTTCTTTATGACAGGCGATGCAGGTCATTGTCAGATGCAGATAGCTGAGAGAGGCTCCATCGATATTCTTCTTTTTGGCGTAATTCTGCAGTTCTTTGGCAGCGTTGCGAAATTCGGCACTCTGTTGTGCGAAGATCGGTCCTTCCACAACCTGCCACTCGGTGGCATTACTCATTTCGATCAGCTTTTGCGCACCCTTCTGGATTTGCTCAAAATCTTCCGTGACCAGACCTTCCAGTACGGCCTTGGAACTGTTCAGTTTCTCCTGCATGAACTGGGAGACTTTTTCCTGCGCGGGATCTTTCTTTTTGGGTTTCGTAGCGACATGAACCAGCTCTGTCGCCTGCGCGGGGGAGAGGGAAGTTCTCTGATCGCTGCCACCCGTGATGAGAATTCCACAAACAATAACGAGTAGGATGCTGCGCATGGGTTGCTCCTTCATAAGTGTCTCAGGATAGAAAGGAACCTGAGGCTGTAGATGACAGAACTCAGGCCCTGATTGAATTCTAAAAGATTCAATCAGATTCTGGAAAGGGTATTTAGTGGTTTTTCACAATCCCCTTGCCCGAGGTACCAGTAGAAGCTCAAGGCAGCTTGTGAACTCAGGTTCTTTTTCCTGCGTTCCAGGCGGGCGGATCGCTGGCCGGAAACGATTCATCTGATGCTTCATCGATGGCATTCAGTGGACGTTTGCCTGAGGGATCCGAGATGATGGTCAGCAGCAGCGATGCAGATTCCAGACATTCGACCGAATGCGGCTCCGCATGGGGCAGATGGAGTAACTGTCCTGGGGAGAGTTCATGGCTTTCACCCAGACAGTTGAACTGCACACGGCCTTCCAGGCATTGCACGGTTAAAATGCCTGCAGCAGAATGATTGGGCAGGGACCGACCTGCCTGCAGGACCAGACGGACGATCTGTAATGCATCGGTTTTGACCAGCGTGGTCGTTTTGGCTGACTCCAGGCCAGCGCCCAGCGGGCTTATGTCAACCACTTCACCCGCTTTGGCATGTGAGAGTGTCATGACTGCTATCCTTCTGTTTGAGTCTATGCTTCTCCAGTGATGCAGACTGATTCCAGCTCAATGAACCAGCAGGCGTCACCGAGTCAGGCACGCGAACTGTAAATCTGGCGGGTGCCTGTCTTTATTGTAAGATACAGGAGTCAGACAGAAAAGGGGCGATTCCCAAAAGGAGCAAACTTCATCTTCAGCATGGTTTCAGCTGCTGCACGCCTGCTTCCAGAATCTGCTGTGCAGACAGGCTGATCTGCGGGTCACACAGTTCCCAGGGCGTTTCTCCCGTTCGGATACAATGGGCAAAATGTTCGGTCGCGGTCTGCAGAGAGAGCACTGGACACTCTACTTTCACCTCTGACCCCAGCGGATCTGCTGCGGTCGCCAGCATCAGTCTGCCTTTTTTGTGCGGTTCGACAATCAGGGTCCCCTGAGTCCCATAAATGGCGGTCGCATAGGCTGTCAGTTTGCCGATTTGAGACCAGGAACCTTCCGCGGTCGCAATACCATGGGGATATTGCATGACGATCAGCGCGTTGTCCTCGACTCCCAGCGGAGCGGGGCGATACTGCCCACCGATTCCGGTGACAGAATCCGGCGTCCCCAGGAGATCGCTGGCGAGGACACAGCCGTAGCAGCAGTAATCCATCATGGCACCGGCTCCGTTCAGCTCCGGATCAAACAGCCAGTCGCAGAAATAATCACTGCACCCCAGTTCCTTCGGACCGGCATGGGCGGCCCGGTATTTTACCTGCCAGAGGTCTCCGATGCCTCCTGATTTGGCCAGCGCAAGTGCATGCTGCATCTGCGGCCACCAGGCAAACGGCCAGTTGACCATCAGGCACAGATTTTTCTCTTGAGCGGCAGCCAGCATGGCCTCGGCCTGCGACAGGCTGGCGGCCATCGGTTTTTCAATCATCACAGGCAGCCCCTGCTCCAGAGCCAGCAGAGTCAGTTCCGCGCCCGCTTTGTTGCTGCTGAAAATATAGACGCCGTCCAGTTCCTGTTCGGATAACAGCGCTTCGGCTGTGTCATAGACCGGACACCCGTATTCGTTCTGAACGCGGTCGCGGAGTTCCTGGTTGGTATCGAAGGCAGCCACGAGCTCGGCGTTTTGGGAATGCGCGAGCTGGGGCAAGTGATCCCAGACATGGTCGTGAATTAAACCGAGAACTCCAATTCGCAATGCTGATTCTGACATAATGTTGCTCAATGACTTTAATAAGGGGAATGCTTATTGAGATTGCTGCTGTAGAAATTCGGAGAAGGCCTGCCTGATCTGTTCGATTTCTGGTTCCGTATAGTCACGGCGCTCTGGCTGCCCCCAGACCGGAGCCGGCCAGTAGGGATCGGTCTGTTTCCGACCGATGACATGAATATGGAGCTGGCTGACAACGTTGCCCAGGGTCGCGATATTCAGTTTGTCCGGCGCACAGTTCTGCTGCAGATAGCGGGCCACCAGGTTCACCTGCTGCAGGATGGTGGTCTGCCTGTCGAAGGGAAGATTGGTGAGCTCGATCTCCTCGCAGTGGGGGACCAGGATGAACCAGTCCACCAGCGCATTGTTCATCAGCAGCAGGCTCGATTCTGTCAGCTCGCAAATCAGGCTGCAGTCCGCCTGCAGACGCGCGTCCAGTTGCATGTTGACTCCTTTGTGTTGCACGATCTCGAAATCGTTTATCCAGCCCGATTGATCAGAAAGGTTGCCATCTGGTCGAAAAACGGTTCGAGGGTTTGCCTGATTTCAACGGGGATTTCAGTCTCTGTCATCGCTGCGGTCATCAGCTCCATCCAGCGATCCCGGGCACTCTGGTCGATCGCGAACGGGGCATGTCGCATGCGGAGTGCCGGATGACCCCGCTCCTGCAGATAACGTTGCGGTCCGCCCAGGCGGTAGACCAGAAACTCCTTCAGCCGGTATTCCGCTCCATCGAAGTCATCAGCCGGATACATGGGCTGTAGAATCTCATCGGTTTTAACCCGGCGGTAAAAAGCGGCGATCAGCTGTTCAAGGTGTGTTTCGCCCAGGTGGTCAAAGATTTCTTCCAGCGCAATCTGATTCATCGACGTTCGCGTGTCCTCTGCAGTTCGGTTTATTTTCCAGCCAGGTGAAGGATTTCGACAGAAGGTCGTAGGGCCTGCCAGCGAATTGGTGTATCTTAGGTTTTGTGAGGGGAGATTCCTACCCTCCCGCAGCCCTGAGTTTTGTGCATCGTGAAAGTCGTGTCGGTGGAGTTGAAAATGCACTCTCGAATAATCTGTCTGCTGATCTGTCTCGTGTTAACGCGCCCTGACCTGCTGACTGCGTCGGAACCGGTCTGGCCGGGGTTCAAAGCAAGTCCCTGGTTCGAGGAACAGGTTGCGTATCTGCACCTGAAATCTGAATTGCGGTTGATCATCGTAGCGCCGCGACCGGAACGGATCGCAGCCGGGAAACCAAACCGCGTGGTACTCTTCGCGACGCCGAACGGGAATACGATCGAACAGACTCTGGGCTGTCAAAAACAGGAAGGGCGTGACTGGCATTTTGAGATCCAGCAAATCGCTGCCCAGCATCGTCAGTGGCAAGCCTGGAATCCGCACGAGAATCTGGTTATGGTCTGTCTGGAAGCAAAGGGACTCAGCTGGCCGGGCTGGCGAGCGCGTCACCCGGACAACCCGGCGTTGATTCGCAATCTACTCCAGAACATACTGGCTGCGATCCCTTTAAATTCTCCGCGGCTCACACTGGCGTGTCACAGTGGAGGCGGGAGTTTTCTGTGGGGCTTTCTGAACGGATCGGATCAAATTCCGGATCAGGTCGACCGGTTTCTGTTTCTCGATGCGAATTACTCTTTCAGCGTGGCCGATCAGCATGGCCGCAAGTTTCTGGACTGGTTGCGCGGCGATGAGAAACGCCAGCTGACGGTGGTCTGTTACGACGACCGCAACGTCCTGTTTCGTGGTAAAAAAGTCATCGGTCCGACCGGAGGCACGTATCGGGCAACCGGGCGGATGCGAGATCGATTTGCCCAAGATCTGAAGTTCCAGGAATCCCGTGCAGGAGATTTGAAGCTGGAAACAGCGCTCAACGGCAGGCTGACCTTAGTCACGCATCTTAATCCGAAAAATCAGATTCTCCATACCACGCTGGTCGGGGAAATGAACGGGTACCTGTATGGGATGACGCTGAACACCCCCGCCGGTGAGCACATCAAGTTGCCGACGGGGCCGCGCCAGTACACCCCCTGGATCCAGCCCGAACCGTTTACGGAAGCCGTCGATTCTTCGGATTAAAACAGAGGTGGTTTTCCCAGCTTGCGACGGATCACCGCCCACTGACCGGCGTGCATCATCCAGTGTGTCGCTTCTCCTGCAAAAATGCAGCCCACGGTCGATCCCAGGTAGTTCACTTTTTCCGGAGCCGGCTGCGACAGTTGCTCATCGCTGAGCGTGGCGAGTAGTTTTAAGCTGGCCTCGCGCTGCGCATGCATCAGTTGCACATATTCTGCTTTGGTCAGAAAGTCATCTGGCTCGTCGCTGGCCGCGGTCTCTTTGGTGTGACGCTCCTGGAAGCCCTCGGGCAGGGCCGGCATCGCATCGGGGGCAACCTGGGTCACGTGGAAATGCTCGCTCTGAATCAGATGCCCCAATTGCCAGGCGATGTGATTCATGCTTTCAAATGGCCGGACCAGAATCTCGGCATCGGTCAGATCTTCCAGGTACATGTTCACGACCGTGGTTGGTAGTTGCAGTGAAGCGGTAATGTGTTCTGCCAGACTCATGAACTGACTCTCCCATTGAGTGAAGGAAGCGGAATTGTGTTGTGACGAAAACGGTTTTCAGTAGCGGGATCAGAGGATTTCCACTGGTTGTTTCCGGGGTGCCCAGAGTGCTTCTGCAAACTTGACGTGACAGGTTTGACCACGGTAGCGGGCCAGGTTTTCTTTTCCCTGCAGGGCACCATTGGCTTGTGCGGGATCGTATTCCACGTTGCGTTGCAGCGCCATATACCGCCCCAACCACTCCATGGATTTGTCCCAGTAATCAGTGACATCCACAAACGTGTCGGGCTCAAATCCGATGGTGTGCCCCGGGCCGTTATCGTAGTGGTAAATTTTGCGGGGGCGTTTGAAGCGATCCTGGTTCAAGACGCGGCCGCCGTGATTCAGGGCAATTTTACTCAGCTGGGAGGCCACTGTGTGGTCGTGGTGGTGGTCGTATTCCCAGAGCTGCAGCGCAATATCCGGTTTGATGTCATGCACCGCGGCAGCCACCTTCTCTTTCGTCTGCTGGTTCGTATCATACTGATGCGAGGCAAAGTCCAGGAAGCGGGTTTCGATGCCATAATCTTTAGCGATGCGCACCACGCCTTCTTTAAAGGCTGCTTCGCGCCCCTTGGTCGGAGGCCAGTTGCTGTAGTCTCCGATCAGGATCAGCTGTACGACGCGGTAGTTTTTGGCGACCGCCTGCAGCATGATTCCGGGAACACCGTAGGCACAGTCGTCAAAGTGGGCACCGATGGCCAGTAATGTTTTCTGATCCGCCATGTTTGATTGACTCCCCTCAGAGGATCTGCTGAAGATTGGGGACAGATTCTGTTCTGTCATCGACTTTGATCATACACGCACAGGTCTGAGGTCGCTATGCAGAACAGGCAAAGTGGAAAAAGAAGGACCCGGCCAGAAGCAGTGTTCTGGCCGGGCTGGTTTGATCAGAGTGCGCCTGATCGAGTAGTGTGGGCAGGTTGACGGTAAAGCGGGCGGGAGGTTAAGCCAGTTCCGCGCGTTTGCTGGAACTGTTAATGAAAAACTCGAGATACTCGGACTGGCAGGTAATCAGATCAAATAATTCCTCAGCGGCATCGAGGTTTTTCGTTTCAATAATGTCCTTGACTGCTTCGCATAAACTCTGGGCGGGGGTGTAGATGTCGACCGGAGCCGCTTCTGACATTTCACCCAGGGCACTTTTTAAGTTATGAGCGAAGGCAGATTTCAGTTCTTCACGATCGCGGGTTTTGTAAATCACGCCGGTGATGCCCAGTTTCCTGGCCAGTTCGAGTCGTTCCTGTTGTCGATTCTGAGTCTGGTTACCGGGTTGAATGGACGTCATCACGAAATACATGGGCGCATCGATCTGACCATCGTCATTATAGCGTTCCTGCTTCTGAACTTTGAGGAATAAATCCAGCCCGTCCAGTTCGCGCATCACCAGTTCGGAGAACACAATTTTGATTTCGCTATCCTGTTCCAGAATAGAAAGCGCTTCAAAACCGGATGAGGCACAGATGACTTCATAGCCCAGTTCTTCCAGTAACCTGGTATGCACATAACAGGTGTAACCAACATCATCAACGACAAGTACTTTCATAGGCGCAACTCTCGATCAGGGGTGAATTCGTTTTATCGTTTCATCCGCTTCTAAAAACTGAAACTGACATTCCTTTCGCATTGAAAATTCCGGAATCGTTTGCAATCTGCGAAAACAACAGGCAGCACATCCGGAGAAATCTGATCTCTTAAGCGAGCGATAACAATCAGTTTTGAATGACGGTAACTGCCGGTCGACAGTGTCCGAAAGTCGGTGAAATCAAACAGATTGTTTTCAGTGAGTTCTACTTGATGTGTCTGCCGAAAGTATATCACATATTTCTCTGCGCACTTTTGAATTCGGTCGCTGCAATTGTTTCTGTCAGGAGCCAGGCTGCTGGATTACCTGTTCATTTCGATTCTCGTTTGTAGATCAAAAACAACATTGTCAACAGCGGGTTGAAAGGCCTTTCAAAATGCACTGAAAATCGGCAATTTCACTCGGTTGCGGGTTTGTTGCCTTCCCACAACATCAGGCCGTCAGAGAAACACAACTTTTTTCAGAAAATTCTGGGAGGTGAAGGCCCGTGATGGCGGTTCCCGGTCTGGACTTTGCCAATGGGGCAGCATACGATGATAGCTTGAATCATTTTATTTCTGAAGCGGATCTGATTCTGTCTCAAATGCGTTTCATCAAACAGATAAGGGAACAAATATGAGTGAAGTCACACGTCGCAGTTTTCTGCAAACCAGCGCCGGGGCAGTGGCAGCAACGTCTCTGCTGGGAAACACCTCCCGGGCAGATGTGAATGGAAAAATTCGAGTCGCCGTTCTGGGTGTCAACGGTCGCGGGCGGACCCATATCAAAGCTGTGGGCGATGTCGATGGCGCAGATGTGGTACTGCTCTGTGATCCCGATGAGCAGGTGCTGGCCAAACGCGCTGCTGAATTTGAAAAGAAATATGGTCGCAAGGTCGAAACAGAGACCGATATGCGGAAAGTCTTTGACCGTGATGATATCGACGTCGTCACCGTAGCGACTCCCAACCACTGGCACTCGCTGGCCACCATCTGGGCCTGTCAGGCCGGTAAAGACGTTTATGTGGAAAAACCGGGTTCTCATAACCTGTTCGAAGGCCGCAAGATGATTGAGGCGGCAGACAAATATAAACGCATCGTGCAGCACGGCGTTCAGTTGCGCAGCCAGCCTGCGATTCAGGAAGCTGTCGAGCACCTGCGGAAGGGCACGATCGGCAAAGTCTACATGGCCCGGGGCCTGGTCTTCCGCTGGCGTCCTTCGATCGGACACAAGCCCGATGAAAAGGCACCTGCCTACCTCGACTGGAACCTCTGGCAGGGACCTGCCCAGGAAACCAACTTCTCACGTCGCTATGTGCACTACAACTGGCACTGGACCTGGGATTACGGTAATGGTGATGTCGGCAACCAGGGCGTGCACGAAACGGACATGTGCCTCTGGGGCCTGGACGTCAAACTGCCTTCGCAAATTACCGCGATGGGAGGCAAGTTCCTCTGGGACGACGATAAAGTTACCCCGGAAGTGCTCACGACGAACTACTTCTATCCGGAAGAGCATAAAATGATCCAGTTCGAAGTCCGCCCCTGGTGTACGAACACCGAAGATGGTGCGACCGTCGGGAACATCTTCTATGGTTCAGAAGGGTACATGGTCATCAAAGGTTATAAATCCTATGAGACCTACCTCGGACAGAAACGGGAACCCGGTCCGAAGAACAGCGGCGATGACCCAGTGGTCGCGCACTTCACCAACTTCATGGATGCTGTCCGTTCCCGCAAAGCGGAAACTTTGAACGGTCCGGTTGAAACCGCACACACCAGTTCGGGGATTGCTCACCTGGGTAATATCGCCTATCGACTGGGACGGCAGTTGAATTTCGATCCGAAGACCGAACAGTTTGTGAACGATCCGGAAGCAGATAAATATCTGACCCGTCAATATCGCAAACCGTTTGTCGTTCCCAACGAAGTTTAAACGGCAACGAGATTAACTCGCTGAAAAGACAACAGCACTGGAGTCCGGCTTCAGTGCTGTTTTTTTGCGCCCTTCAATCGAGACGCACATCACAAAAAAATAGAGGCTGACCCGCGTTGCCGCAGATCAGCCTCCGGTTCAATTCGTTTGGATCGAGGTGATCCTCACGAGTGGTGGTTGCCATTGACAACCCGCCAGTAGTCGCTAAGAACAACCACCTTTCTGGCTACAACAATAACTGTCCACTCAATCACCTCCTTTTCTTAGTAAAACTCCCTGTTTCTTCATCGGTCTGTAGCTCCAACTAGAATACAGGCTTCAGTCCAATCGCACTGCGTGGGTGCGATACAGTCTATACTGGTATTCTTGCAAATACCCGGCTTCTGGCAATACCGATTTCTCTTCCTCACGCGGAAATTCTCAAGAACAGGAATTGCCTCAAAGCGTAACATATTCAGCTTGCATGAGATATGGATTTCGTATCCAGACGGTATTTGAGACAGACCGTTCCATCCGTCTGCAGAACACCCTTCTGAAATACTGTTTTCCTGTGTACTGACACGCAATCAGCACGAGCGGTTCGGAAGTTTATTGTTCTTCCGGGGCCATGTGCGGTTCGAAGACGGTTCGGCTTGCCTGTTCTGCCTGCTTGATTGCAGTGACCGCTTCCTCATACAGAACTTCCTGGCAGCGGACGAGGTTCTTTTCTTTATTCGGTGTGATCCGCTCATAGACGCCGTCGCTGTTCAGCACGCGGGCCTTGGCATTGTCTTCGAAATAACTGTTCAGAATCTTGATAAGTTTGTTCCGACAGTTTTCTTCTTCGACGGGGACCAGCAGTTCCACCCGTCGATCCAGGTTGCGGGGCATCCAGTCGGCGCTGGAGATGAAAACCCGTTCGTCGCCCCCATGATAAAAGTAGAGGATCCGGGCGTGTTCCAGGAAGCGGTCGATGATGCTGACCACTTCAATATTTTTGCTGAGCTTGGAGACACCGGGACGCAGGCAGCAGATGCCGCGAATATTCAGTTTGACCTTCACGCCGGCTTCGGATGCTTCGTACAGGGCATCGATGATTTCCGGATCAACCAGTGAGTTGATCTTGGCCACAATCCGCGCTTTCTGTCCCTGCTTCTTGCGCTCCGTTTCATGATGGATCAGATCCAGCAGTTTGTCTCTCAGACTGATCGGGGCAGCTTCCAGCTTCTGATACTTTTGCGGGATCGAATAGCCGGTAATCGAATTGAAAAAGTTGACCGCATCGGAGGCGAGCACTTCATCGCAGGTAAAGTAACTGATATCACTGTAGATTTTGGCAGTCGCATCATTGTAGTTCCCTGTCCCAAAATGCAGGTAACGCTGAATGCCGTGCGGCTCGCGACGAATGATACAGCAGATTTTGGCGTGGGTCTTCAGGCCTTTGACACCGTAAATCACCTGCACGCCCGCGTGTTCCAGGTTTTTGGCCCATTCGATATTCCGGGCTTCGTCAAAGCGGGCTTTGAGTTCCACAATCGCGGTCACATGTTTGCCCTGTTCCGCGGCCCGGATCAGGGCGGCTACAATGGGACTGTGTTTACTGGTACGGTACAAAATCTGTTTGATGGCCAGCACATCGGGGTCGACAGCCGCTTCCTCGACCAGGCGGACGACAGGCTCAAAACTTTCATAAGGGTGGCAGAGCAGGATGTCCTGGCGGGCAATGTTTTCAAACATGCTGATCCGCGGATTCACTTCCGGGGAGGGCTGTGGAGGCCAGCTGGTATCCTTCTGGGAGTCGAAGCCTGAAATGTCCGTCAGCCGCATAAAGGCGGTCAGGTCCAGTGGACCGGGAATGCGGTATACATTCTCATCCAGGACCCCCAGTCCCCGTTCCAGAAATTCGAGGGTTTCGACGGAAACGGATTCCGCAATCTCCAGGCGGATGCAGTCCCCCTGCTTCCGCTGGTCCAGCATGTCTTCCATCTGGTGCAGCAGGTCTGATGCAAATTCGTCCTGCAGACTGACGTCCATGTTTTTAGTGACGCGGAAGGGAATGCTTTCCAGAACTTCCTCGCCCCGGAAGAAATGTTCGATAAACAGACAGACTGCGTCCTCCATCGGCAGATACTGATAACCGCCTTCGGAAGGGAGGGTGATGAAGCGAAACTCGGTGCGTCCGAAAGGAATCAGCGCAAACCGGTCCTGGGGCTGTTCGCTCTTTTCATCGGGACTCAGCCGGACCACAATGTTGAGTGTGTGATTGACCAGGTAGGGAAATTCCATATCCGCTGAGACGGCCATCGGTGTCAGCACCGGATAGATCTCATCCCGGAAAACATGTTCCACAATCCGCCTTTGTGAATCGGTGAGCTCCAGGGGATTCACACGCTGAAAACCGGCTTCGGCCAGCGGCGGTTCAATCTCCTGCAGCAGGCACTGATACTGATCTACCATCATCTGGTGAGCGCGCAGACTGACGGCTTCCAGTGTCTCTTTCGGTGTCATGCCGGACGGATCGGTGCTCGTATTCCCGCTGGCCTGCAGCAGGTGCAGCCCGCCCACCCGGACCATGAAAAATTCGTCGAGGTTGGAACTGGTGATCGCCAGAAATTTCAAGCGTTCCAGCAACGGGATTTCCGGGTCATGGGCTTCGTCCAGAACGCGTTGATTGAATTCCAGCCAGCTTAATTCGCGGTTCAGGTAATTCGAAGTTTTGGGGGCCATGGGCAACCTGTTGTCCTGTTCGGTAATGATGGTGTTACAGCCGGGAATGACAGAGGCATTGTCCGGGTGTGCCTTATTGTTTTTTCCTCAAATGGACCTTCAGCCCGAAGACTTCTTCGAACAATGGTCCTTTTTCCACGAGCGCGATCTGCTCCAGCGAAACGTCTTCCACATGCGGAATGGAAATGATCAACTGCCCCTGGATGATTTCGCATTCGATTTCCTGAACGCGCTGGCTGTAGGAATAGTCCAGTGCGTCAGCCACACGGAGGATCGCAGCCATCTTGGCTATCGCAATCCGACTGAACCGGTCCAGCGTGGAATAGCCCGGGTGTGTCGCTTTGGGTGAAGCCCGTCTGTGATAACGGGCAATCAATGCCACCAGCAGCAGGTCAGACTGTCCCAGACCAAACAGATTGCCGTTACTGATCAGGTACATCGAATGCTTGTGGTAGCCGCGCTGGTTGATGTAGATTCCGATTTCGTGCAGCAGCGAGGCGGTATAAAGCAGCAGCCGGTTTTTGGCATCCAGCTTGTGTTCGTTCTGCAGGGACTGAAACAGGGTGTCCGCCAGAAATGCGACATGTCGGGCATGTGTTTCATCAAAGTCGAATCGTTTGCCGAAATCGACGGAGGAGCGGATAACCTGCTGATTGAACTCGTCCGTCCAGTTATTCTGGTCGGCCATCTCTTTGAGCAGTCCATCGCGAAAGTTGGCTTTCGTGACGTAAATGTATTTCTGCTGGTAAGCTTCGGCCAGCTTGGTATAGGCCAGCAGGGCCGGCCCGAGGGTCTCGGCATCGGTGAAGGAGAGATGGTAGGTCTGTACCAGCTCGTCTTCATTTTTCTGCAGAATCTTGTCGGTGAACTTACTCAGCTCGGAGACCTTGAGGCGATCCAGTTCGTCAGGTGAATTGCCGGGATCCGGGATTTCGTCGTCAGGGCGGAGTTGTGCCAGGGCGAACCGGACGTCTCCCCCCAGGACCACCAGCTTGATTGATTTGTCGCCGGGGACTTCGTGGGTGATCTGCTGGATGACCCGTTCGATCTGGTTCTCCATGATCGTGCGTTCTTTGGAGAGTGGCACCCGATAGCCTTTGAGCATTTCCCGCAGACGGAGCGCCCCCAGTCGGTAGTTGCTCGAGAACAGTACGTTCCCTTCCTGGACGAGCAGCAGTTCCGTAGTGCCGCCGCCAATTTCCGTGACGATGGTCTGGGCTTCATCCAGATTTGGCTTGGCGGTCAGGTAAGGCCGGATCCCCTGGTAGGTGATCCGGTTGACTTCCGCTTCATCCAGCGGTGAGACTTCGAAACCGGTCGCGATAAAAATCCGGTCGGTGAACGCCAGGCGGTTGTCCGCTTCACGGACCGCGCTGGTCGCGACCACGCGAATTTGATCGTCGCGCGTGATCTGATATTCATCCAGGCGGCGGCGATAACTTTTGAGAATCCGCACGCACTCTTCCATCGTGGATTTCTGGATGTTCCGCGTTTGAAAGGTGTCCTTCCCCAGCGTCACCGCCTGCGAGAGACGCTCCAGAGCATAGACCGTACCATCTTCCTTGATCTCGGCGATGGCCATGCGGATGGCGCCTGTGCCGATATCGATCACAGCGATTAAACGATTGGGCGTGGATTCCAGTCGGCTGGATCCGCCACTCGCCTCAGCTGGCGGGGAATCTTTTGTATTCATACCTGCGTTTTAATTTCTGAGGAGGACTGTTCCTGAATCACTTTCTGAGCCCAGGCGGCTACGCCCATGACGGTGGAATCATCTCCCAACTGGGCAGCAACAACTTTAAATGAATCCTTGAATGTGGGCATGACATTATGCTGTGTCGCTTCGGAGACGGCTTCGACGAACAGGTCCGGCATGGCTTCGACCAGTCCGCCTCCCAGCACGATCACTTCGGGAGAGAAGGTGTGGACCAGGTTACCGGCCGCGATGCCGATATATTCAGCGGCACGCAGAATGATTTTACGGACACTTTCATCACCCCCTTTGACCGAGGATGCCAGGATGCCGCTGCGGATATCAGACAGATCCGTTCCGGCCAGCGAGCGCAGCTTGGGAGCATCGCCCCGGTAAGCAGCCTGAGCTGCCGCGGCGGAAATCGCCAGTCGGCTGGCCAGTACTTCCAGGCAGCCATGTTGACCACAGCCACATTGGGGACCTTCGGGCAGAACTTTGATATGACCGATTTCCATGCAGGAGCTTTTGCTTCCCTGGATTAATTGCCCCCGATAGACGGCACCGCCGCCAATGCCGGTTCCGGGGAAGATGCCCAGTGTCGAAGCCGCCCCCCGGGCCGCACCAAAGCGATATTCTCCATAAACGCCGGCATCGACATCATTACACAGCACGACGGGACACCCAAACTCTTTCTCCAGGACCTGCTTGACCGGGGCATTGTACCAGCCCAGGTTGGGGGCCTCGAAAATGATGCCCTGTTCCAGATCCAGGGGGCCCGGACAGCCGACGCCAATTCCCGCGAGTTCGGCTGGAGTCAGTCCCGCCTCTTCCAGGGCCTGATGAATCGTCTGTGCCATCCGCTCCAGACCGAGCTCAACCCCTGCGTGTCCCTTGGTTTTTCTGCGTTTCTTTCCCAGAGTTTTATATTGCGAATCAAAGATCTTAGCGAGCATTTTGGTGCCCCCCAGATCAAAGCCTGCCCAGTAGACGCTCTTGGGTTGAACGGAATCAGTAGACATATTCCAGTTTTCTATCTCTAAGGAGTAGTTCTCTCCGCTGGTCATTTTGATGCGAAAGCAACAGCCTGCCCCCCATCTTAACTCACTTTATTATAACGAAAAGTACTTATCTCGTGAATTCTGACGTATTTAGAGCTCAAGATGCAAGGTTGTCCCTGAAATTTCCGGGTTCTTTACGAAATGCAGCAGCTGTTTATTATGAATGCGCTGTCTGAGATCGGACCGCAGAGAAATACTGTCGATCAGGCCCGTTACCTGAATGTGACAGGCCGTTGACTTTAGAGTCTGCGTGAACTTGGATAAACTATCTGAAATGAAAGTTCAGCGATTTCCATGAGAAAACGCTATAAACGTACGTATACAAAGCCCTGGGGTTTCCTTTAATGTATTTTCAGTTTCCTTGTGAAAAGTGTTCCAAAAAACTCAAAGTCCGCGATGAGAATGTTGGTAAGAAAGTTCGTTGTCCCTACTGTCATCACACGATGCTGGTCAAAAAACCTGAGACTCCCATCATCGATACTTCGGTCGATGTGAGCACCTCCTCCGGGAGTTCCGCCGGCAAGTCGGCTGCCAGCAGTCGCCCCACTCAGAAAAGTGCTTCCAGCGGTTGGGCGGATGGTACTGAAGTGAGCCTCTCCAAGAGTGGTTTGATTGCGATTGCTGTTTCCGTTGTCTATCTCGCACTGATGTTTCCGATCCGGAACTACTATCTGGGGGAACTGTTTCTGGATCGGGGACTGGTGCCCTACGCGCTGGTCTTTCTGATGAGCTGGTCCGGCACGATTCTGGTGCTGAAATATTTTAAGCTGGTCAAGCAGAAGGACTCGATGCTGTTTGACACACTGCCGACCGATATTTCAGAGGAGATCTCAGAGAAAACGGTCCCTAAATTTATTGAACATGTGAGAAACCTGCCCGTCGATACGCGTGAAAGCTTCCTGGTGAATCGCGTCCTGCGGGGACTGGAACATTTCAGAATCCTCAAAAGCAGTGCTGAAGTTTCCAGCCGTCTGCAGTCACAATCAGAAATCGATGCGACCGCCGTTGATTCGAGTTATACCATTCTGAAGGTCTTCATCTGGGCCATTCCGATCCTCGGGTTCATCGGAACCGTGATCGGGATTAGTGCTGCCGTCGGCGGATTCTCGGGAGGGATGGATAAAGCCCAGGATATCTCCGCTTTGAAAGACTCTCTGGGAAGCGTGACGGGCGGTTTGTCGACCGCGTTCGATACGACGCTGGTCGCTCTGGTGATGAGTATGCTGGTCATGTTCCCCAGCAGTTCCATGCAGAAATCGGAAGAGGACCTGTTGAACTGGGTTGACGAATACTGCAATGAAAACCTGCTGAAACGGCTCAAGGAACCCGATCATGCCGGAGGTGGTGGAGATGATAAAGATTATCGACGCCTGATCCAGAAAACCATCGACAAAGCGATGGCCAACCATCATGCCGAGCTGCAGACCTGGCTCGAAAAACTGGAAGGGATCGGCAATACGCTGTCTCAATCTGTGATGAAATCCTGGGGGAAGATCGACGAGAAAATCCGGGCACAGCAGGAAGAGCAGCTGACGCAGGTCCAGAATGTGGTCAAGCAACTGGAATCTGTGGAAGAGAAAATGACCGCGCTGCAGGCGGCACACACGGCCCATCTGGAAAAGATGAATGGCGAAGCAACGGAGATGGCCGAAGCAGCCGGCACGTTGTCACAGTCATTTAATGGCGTCCAGCAGGGCTTGAACGGTCTGAACACCGTGTTGACCAACCTGGGGGAAAAACAGGTGTTGATTCAGCAGGTGGAAGCACCCCGTAAGCGCTGGGGGCTGTTCGGAAATTCGAGAAAAGTTCGCTAAACTGAGTGTGGTGATTCCGTGGTAAAGAAAAAGAAAAGTGATGAAGAATCAGTCTCTCTGTTTCCGTTTCTGAGTATTCTGGCCTGTGTGATTGGTGTGCTGACGCTGATGATCACCGCAATGGCGCTGAGCCAGATGGATCAACAGGATGAATCCTGGAAACGCGTTGAGGAATATGAAGAGAACAAGAAGCAGATTCAGGAAAAAGAGCAGGAGCTGGCAGATGTCGAGACTCAGGTCAAAGACTTATCCAAACTGAATCGTGAACTGATGCTGGCACTGGAAGAGTTGAAGAAGCTCAAACAGGAGAAGCAGAAGATCCCGTCCGACATTAAGCCGGAGGAAAAGGTCAAACTGCTGGCAGAAGCCAACCGGCTGGAAAAGCGGATCACCGAAATTAAAGATGATCCGCAGAAGCTCCAGGAAGAAATCGACAAGCTCAAAAAAGAATTGAACAAACGGGAAAACCCGGTCGCCGCGGAAGTGCGGATTCAACCGGGCGGGAGTGGCGTGGATCTGAACCCGACGTTCATAGAATGCACTAAAAATGGAATTGTAGTGCTGGACGGGCCGTCCAAGGACCTGCATGTCCGCCGCGACGATCTCCGGAAAAGCCTGCCGTTTGTAGAGATGCTCGATAAAATCGGTGCTCAGAAGAAGGGGACCGTCATCTTCCTGATTCGTCAGGACGCCGTTTATACCTATAACATCGCCTCCAGCGTGGCCCGGTCCCGTTATTGTCCCAACGGCAAACTGCCCGTTGAAGGCAACGGGAAAATTGATCTGAGCAAGTTCAAGAACAGTTCGGGTTAACCTTTCTCTCCAGACGACTGAGAATCGCTCGAACATTCAGACATAAAAAAAGCTCTGCCGATCAGACCGGCAGAGCTTTTTGTTTTGACTGATGTCATGTATCAGTTCTGTTTTCGCAGGTCGTAGCACATCAGCACATCCTGATCCCGCAGGTAGAGCTTGCCGCCACAGACGACCGGATGAGCCCAGGCTTTACCCAGTACCTGATCTGCTTTGAAGCTCCCTTTGAGAACGTATTCTTTGGGGTTGGCTTCGATCAAAGCGACTTCACCACTCTGATAGCGAAAGATCAGATTTCCATCGGCATAAACGACTGCTGCAGAACCGGATCCTTCACCGCGGATTTCGCCACCCCAGGCTACTTTTCCGGTTTTCAGGTCGAGGCAGAGGGGGAATCCGTTGTTGTGACCGTGACCGCAGTATATGTGATCTTTGTAGAGGACCATGCCACCATGATGATTCTGCAGGGTCTTGTGATCCAGGAAGTAAACTTCTTCCGCTTTGACACCGTCGCCGTCTTTCGAGAGTTTCAGCAGAGCACTGCCCGTTCTATAACCGGTGGAGCAGAAGACATAATCGCCGGAGACAATGGGCGTCGGAATATTGGCGACACCATTCGCGACCGGATTGTAGTGCCAGAGCAGCTTGCCATCGCTGGCACGCACGCCGATGACGCCTCGTCCGGTGAGCTGGACATACTGTTTGACGCCGGCACCGTTAGAGATCACGATGGAAGAATAGCCGGCACCGTCTTTCCCTTTCTTTCCCAGGTCGGAAACCGGAGTCCGCCAGATTTCCCGGCCCGTGGTTTTATCGAGGGCGACCATCATGGCATTGGGTCCGCCCGGCGTGCAGAGGACGCGGTCACCATCGATGAGGGGCGATTCAGAAAAACCCCACCCGGACATCATTTTGCCGTCCCATTCTTCTTCGAAGTTTTTGGTCCAGATGACTTCCCCGTCAGCAACACTCAGGCAGGCGATGGCACCATTCGAGGTGATCACATACAGCCGGTCGCCATCGATGGAGGGAGTACAGCGGGCGCCTGGATAGCCGTGTTTCGGATTCAGATCGAGCAGGTTGGTTTTCCAGAGGATTTTTCCGTCATCGACATTGATGGCGATGACCGCCTGACCTTCGGGAAGGTTTCCGGTGGTAAACAGGCGATTGTCCTTGATGGACACGCCGGCATATCCCTTGCCCAGTCCGGTCGCGGTCCAGATCAGTTTGGGGGGCGTGGCGTTCCAGTCCTGCAGCAGACCGGTATCAGATGCATGGTTTTTGCGGTCGGGGCCGCGCCACTGTTCCCATGAGTTGGAGAGTTTGGTCGGTTCCAGGGCATGGGCAGAGACTGTCAGTCCGCCAGCAAGCAGGGCTCCCAGCAACAGACGAACGGGCATTGAATAGCTCATAGTCAATTAGTCCTTTTGAGTGATCTTCGAGACAAAGGGGGGGGAAACTGGTCAGGGTCACTCCCGGCTTTCCAGATGCAGAGAGACCGGGTAAGCGGGATGCAGGTTTTCAGGTAAGACACGCAAGCTGCTGTTGATTATATGAGGCGATTCGACCGGCTGCAATCAATGCTTGCAGATTCCCGTTGTCTCCAGGAAATTCGTCCAGAGAGCCGAACCGGAAAGGAACACAGGTCAGGAGCAGCACTCCGGGAGTTCAACCCGACGCTTCAAGGACCGTGTCGATCCGTTTCTGCAGTTCTTCCGGTGACATTCCAGTGATCCGGAAGACTTTCAGACCCGCTGTCTCTCCTTTATAGAGCTCAATCTGTGAACGTTTGAGCTGCAACCCGTTCTGGAGGACTTTGAGCAGGGCTTTGTTGGCTTTCCCTTTTTCCGGCGCCTGAGTGACACAGACTTTGAGCCGTCCTGCGTGGATCCCCTCGATCTGGTTTCGGCTGGATTTGGGTTGGGCCCGCACCGGCAGCAGGACTGCTGTTCCGTCTGATTCCAGATTGAGGGACGTTGTCATCTTGAACACTCAGCTTTCTGCGGATTCCAGACCTTCAAAGAGGGCACTGCCGACACGTACGAGGGTGGCACCTTCTTCAATTCCGATTTCAAAATCGCCACTCATGCCCATCGAGAGTTCATGCAGGGAAACGCGTTCGGGTGAACGCTGCTGCAATTCGTCACGGAGTGCTCTTAATTCCTGAAACACGGGGCGGGCCAGTTCCGGGTCCTGCACATGGGGAGCCATCGTCATCAGCCCCACAATTTTCACGTGCGAGACCTGGCAGAGGTCTCCCCAGGCGGAACTCAGGTCCGAGCTGGAGAATCCTTTTTTTGTGGCTTCGCCTGAGAGGTTGACTTCAATCAGGATTTCCGGTTCAAGCTCGGATTCGCCGGCAATCCGGTCGATCGTGTTGAGTAGCTTGAGGGAATCGACCGAATGGATCAGGTTGCAGCACTGGATCGTACGTCTGACCTTATTGCGCTGCAGGGGACCGATGAAGTGCCAGCGAATCTCCGGGGAGAGCAGGGCGGCGCGCTCTTCCAGTTGAGGTGTCCGGCTTTCACCCAGATCACGACATCCCAGGTCCACCAGTGCCTGAACCCACTCCAACTGAGCATACTTGGTGACAGCCACCAGTCTGACCGATTCAGGACTGCGCCCGGCGCGCAGGCAGGCTGCCTTGATGCGACTTTGAATGAGCGAGTAGTTATCGTGAATGATCACATTCAGGTCGTCCATTACCGGCCTGTTCCTAAAGCGTATTCCAGTGGGGGTGAGAGGAGTCAGTTTCCTGTCGACCAGCGCCTATAATAGCTGCGTTGAGAGCCTGAATTCAACAGAGCGGAATCTGCTGCAGAATGATCAGACGCTGACTTTCCCCAGGAAGCGGACACCGTATTCCCAGAAATGTTCTTCCTGAATTTCTTTCTGGCGCACAATTTCAGCACGGAACCAGGTGATCTGACTCGCACCCACGGGAACTCCGACGCGAATCTGAGTTTCATAAATGCGCATCGGGTAAATAAACGAAAGGCCTGACTGAGAAATGGAGCGTGACCAGACCTGAGTCATCGCCTGGTCAAACTCCTGTGTTCCATCAGGAATTGACAGCCAGACCAGACCTCGAAAGTTCTTACGCTCGTGTGACCGTTTCTCTGAATAATGAACATTGGTCCGTTGTTCGATACGGTCTAAGGTATCCAGAACGCGATTGATCGCGCGGTTCTGTTTTTCACTATATTGTTCCAGACTAATCAGACTCATCATTGACACTCACAACAGAAAACCAGATGGCTGAGCCGCATTTACGATGCAATGGAGCTCAGTCAGTCTAATAGAAAGTGTTTGTATACGCCTTCACTACTGGAACTATATGTCCGAATTTGTTTCAGTCAAATCCCTCCTGAAACAAATTGGTGCCATTCGATGTGTTGGGGCAGTTAAAGTGGACTAATCCCTCAAGATTCAACAGTTTCCAGCGCAGTGAGAAATTCTTTCAGCGAAGCGACTTCCTGGCTCAGGCATTCCATGAACTGTTCAGCAGCACCCGGGTTGCGGGAGTCGATGATCCCTTTCACAGCATCTTTCACACTTTGTGTGGGAGTATACAGGTCAACCGCCTTATCTGCGGAAGAGATCTGCGGGACTCCCATTGCCATCTCGTGTAAGGTCTGTTTGAGCTCTTCCTGATCCAGGGGTTTGAACATAATCTTGGAAATCCCGAGTTCCTCAGCCAGTTTCAGACGAAGTATGTCTTTATCTTTAGAGTTCTTCTGCATCCGTAGTGCTGTCATCAGGATAAACTGAGGTGGATCCTGGGTACCTTCGTCGGTAAAGCGTTCCAGATTCTGGGATTCCATAAATAGATCGACGCCATCCATGCCGCGCATCATCAGGTCAGTGATCACGATGCTGATATCGTTATCTGTCTTCAGCATATTCAATGCTTCGTAGCCCGAATTGGCGGAACAGGCGGAATATCCGAACTGTTCGATCAGTCGCGTATGGAAGTGACACGTGTATCCAACATCGTCAACAACTAAAATTTTCATATTGATTTACCCTCGGGAATTGCTCTTGCCTGGCGGATTCGCATTCAAAGTGACTGGCTGACCTGTGTTTTCAGGGTTTCAAGTTCGGTCAGCAGTTCTGCGACTTCCCGTTCCAGTGAATTGAATTTGACGCGACATCCCTCTAGTTCTGCAGACTTTCCATCATTTTCCAGTGACTGCAACAGGGGATAGGGGCCGGCCTGGGTATAGTTTCCGACCATGCCTTTGAAGGCGTGCGCAACTCCCGACAGCAATTCTGCATCGTGACTGTCAATCGCCTGTTGGATTTCCTGTATCTGCTCCGGGGCCAGCGCGGAAAACAGATCAATCAGTTCGGTCAGAAAATCAACATCATTAACTGCCATGTCCAGAACTTTTTCCGGTTCAATCAGCCGCCATGTGCCTGCATTTTCGGTTGAAATTGAATTCGTCATTTTAAGAGATCCTTACCGGCATGGAGGCTCCTGATAGCGCCCGCGATATGGAGATGGAACGGGGACAGAGCCTGGGATCCGGTCGAAAAAGTTTAAAAACTGGTCTAATTATAAACCTAGTTCCGGATTGGGACCGTCGGAATGGATTCTTGAAAACAGGTAGAAACCCGGGGAGTTTCTATGCTGATTTTGCAGGCTGTGCGGGTTGGCAGCAGAGAAGAGGCGATTGTGGCTTCAAAAATCAGCAGTTCACAGACAGATCGTCAGGAGTTGTGATTTACACTGTGAGGGAAATCACTGCAGCTGTACTTCCCTTTGCTGGGCACTGGTCGGCTAAATCTGAAAATCATCTGTTCCGGAAGCAGTCTGCTCCAGCTCATCCAGTACTTCCCGCACGAGTGCTTCCTGGATCTCCTTGAAAACCTCGACATGTCCCAGGCAGGTTGGCAGCACAAATCGCAGTTTCCCGCCGACCGTTTTTTTATCGAGTTTCATGCGGTCGATAATATCGTTGGGATTCAGGGAAGTCCCTTCAGGGAGCCGAACGGGCAGCCCCAGGGCCGAAAGCAGGTCGCTCTGTCGTTCCGTATCCTGATGCGAGATCAGGTCCAGCTTTTCCGCCAGAGTGCTGGCGTAGATCATGCCGATAGAGACCGCTTCCCCATGCATCAGTTCTCCATAGCCGCACAGTGCTTCGAAGGCATGCGCAAACGTATGGCCATAATTCAGGATCGCTCTCAGTCCCGTGCGCTCATGTTCGTCCTGTTCCACGACTTCCGCTTTCAGTTCGCAACTGCGGGCAATCACATTTCGCAGCACTTCCGGATCGCGTTCATTCAGGCCGGCAATATTCTGTTCCAGGTAGTGAAAGAACTTCGCGTCCAGGATCACACCATATTTCACCACCTCCGCCAGTCCACTCCGGTAATCCCGCTCAGGCAGGGTTTCAAGTGTGGATGTATCGATGAAAACCCCCACAGGCTGGTAAAAGGCGCCGATCAGGTTTTTCGCCTGCGAATGATTGACCCCGACTTTGCCTCCCACAGAGCTGTCGACATGGGCCAGAAGAGACGTCGGAACCTGTACGAAGGGGAGCCCCCGGACATAAGTTGCCGCGACGAAACCGCCTGCATCACCGGTGACACCACCTCCCACAGCGATCAGGACCGTCTGCCGGTCTGCTTTCATTGCCACCAGACGATCGTACAGTTCGGAAATGACGGGCAGAGATTTGGACTTCTCGCCCGGTTCGATAATCGCGGTTTCCCACTTCCAGCCCCGGGCCGTCAGGCTTTTTTCAATCTGGGGAGTATGGAGTTTCGACAGGTTGCGGTCCGTGATGATAAACGCCGTCTTATGTCCTTCCTTGATGGCATTGTGGTAGGCAGGGCTCTGGCTCATCCAGGTATCCAGTGTCTCAGCGAACCGGTCAAACTGATGGCTGACGACCGAAATGTGGTAACTGCGGGGGCCCAGGGCGACGTTGACATCTAAACTTTCAGACACGATCTATCCTTCATCCAAAACGATTCAGGCCAGCCTCGGTAGCAGTACATCTGGAGAAATATTCCGGGTGAGACTGGCAGCACTACAGGTGCTACTATCGTAACTCTGAAGGCGTATGAAGTCACGCCGTTGGATAGCGAAATCCTGCCCGGATCGTCTTTTTCAGGGGCCGCACGTGACAATCTGACCCGGGATGCTAAAATAGCTGCGAATATGATCGAACCAGTCGACAGTCCGATACAGTCGATGCAGGATCTGGTCCCTGTCCTGGCACGCAGTGAAGGATTTGCTGCTGTCACTAAGGCTCTCAAGGCCGGCCAGAGCGGGACAATTGACGGAGCCTGGGGGGGATCGTGCGCGCTGACCACCGCAGCGGTCGCAGCGTCACTCCAGTCTCCAGTGCTGGTGGTGCTGCCTCGACTGGCTGAAATCGACGAATTTACCGGCGACCTGGCCAGTTTTCTGGGAACCGTACCAGACGTCTTTCCCGCCTGGGAGACGCTGCCGGATGAGCACGATGTCGCCGATGCGGTGTTCGGTGGCCGCTTGCGGATTCTCAATCAACTACTGCAACGGGAGTCTGATCAAGCGGATCGACAACAGGTCTTTGTGACGTCTTTTCCTGCGTTACTGCAGCCCGTTCCCAGCCGGGAGCAGCGGAACGCTTCGACGCGTACCTTGCGCGTGGGGGATGAAATTGAGACGGAAGCGTTCATGAGCTGGCTGATCGAACGCGGTTTCGAACGGACCACAGCGATCGAACTGCCCGGTGAATTCAGCATGCATGGCGGGATTCTGGATATTTACTCTCCCGATGCCGCGCTACCGATTCGCATTGAACTCTTTGGTGATGAGATCGACTCCATTCGGCAGTTTGATGTGGAAACGCAGCGAACTGTTGAAACCTGCCAGCAGGTCGATCTGACACTCATCGCCCCCGTGGCAGATCAGGCTCAGCGACGCACTGAAGCCCGTGCAGCGGTCGAGTCGACTTCCGAAAGCCTGCTCGACAGTCTGCCCGCGGATACCTGTATTGTACTCGTTGAACTGCCGGAACTGATCGAAGAGGGGAAACGCTACCTGGATCGCCTGGATAATCCCCGCGGTCTGTTCAGCGTGCCGGCGACGATGTCCCGCTGCACTGACTTTCCCACCGTGACCATTGCGCCCATTTCTGCAGAATCGATGGAGATTTCCTGTCATCTGCAGATCGAATCGATCGAACGGTTCACTCGTGCCAAATCGGAAATGATTGAAGAACTGGATTCGATCACCGGCCCCCAGGACCGGATCGTGGTCTGCTGTCATAACCAGGGAGAACAAGATCGGCTGCGGGAGCTGCTGGATGAATCGGAGCTGGATCTTTCACGACGGGTGACGACCTGCATCGGGAACCTGGCACTGGGCTTTCGGATTGTCCCCGAGCATCTGGTGGTTCTGAGCGATCATGAGCTGTTTGGTCGGGCGGATATCCGCCACAAGCCCCGCAAACGAAAAGTGGAAAGCCGGGCCATCGACAGTTTTCTGGATCTGAATGTCGGCGACTTTGTCGTGCATCTGACACACGGCATCGCCCGCTTCAAAGGACTGGAACTGCTGGAAAAAGATGGGTGCCGCGAAGAACATCTTTCACTGGAGTTTCGTGAGAAAGTGCAGATGTATGTGCCGGTTTCGCTGGTACATCTCGTGCAGAAATACATCGGCGGCGGAAAACATGTGCCCCAGTTGTCCAAGCTGGGGACGCGGGGCTGGGCCAGTAAAAAAGAAAAAGCGGCCCAGGCTGTACGTGATATGGCCAGTGACATGCTTCGCTTGCAGGCGATGCGTTCCGCACAGCCGGGGATCGCCTATCCGCCGGACAGTCACTGGCAGAAAGAATTTGAAGCGTCTTTCCCTTACACCGAGACGGCGGACCAGCTGCACGCGATCAGCGATGTGCGTCATGATATGGAGCGTCCCCAGCCCATGGATCGGCTGATCTGCGGCGATGTGGGTTATGGGAAAACCGAAGTTGCCATTCGAGCTGCTTTCAAGGCCATCGATGCCGGGAGGCAGGTCGCGATGCTGGTGCCGACTACGGTTCTCGCCGAGCAGCACACGCGTACGTTCAGCGAACGGATGGCCGATTACCCGATCACCGTGGAAGGGCTCTCCCGTTTTAAGACCAGAGCGGAACAGCGTTCGACTCTGGAAGGGATGGCCCAGGGCAGTGTGGACCTGGTGATCGGAACGCATCGGCTGATTCAGAAGGATATCAAATTTAAAGATTTAGGGCTGTTGATCATCGATGAAGAGCAGCGGTTTGGTGTGGAAGCGAAGGAAATGCTCAAACACCTGAGGCTGCAGATTGATGTGCTCACCCTGAGTGCGACACCCGTGCCGCGGACGTTGCATATGTCGCTGCTGGGGATCCGCGATATTTCCAATCTGACCACAGCGCCCCGCGATCGAGTGCCCATCGAAACCCGCATCACCCGTTTTGATGAGGAACTGATCCGGCATGCCATCGTGCGGGAACTGAACCGAAACGGTCAGGTCTATTTTGTGCATAACCGCGTCCATGATCTGCAGAAGTTCGCCGACCGTATTCAGCAGATCATACCGGAAGCGAACATCGGCATCGGCCATGGCCAGATGAAGGAATCTGAGCTGGAAGCAGCCATGCTTGATTTTGTGTCAGGCCGGGTGGATATTTTCGTCTGCACCACGATCGTCGAGAGCGGCCTGGATATCCCTAATGCGAATACGATTTTCATCCATGATGCAGGGAACCATGGTCTGTCTGATCTGCATCAATTGCGGGGGCGCGTGGGGCGTTCGCACCATCGGGCCTATTGTTACCTGCTGCTCCGCGATGGCCAGATTCTGACTCCGATTGCCGCCAAGCGGTTAAAGGCGATCGAGGAGTACAGCGAACTGGGGGCCGGCTTTAAGATTGCGATGCGCGATCTGGAAATTCGAGGAGCAGGAAACATCCTGGGGACCGAACAAAGCGGGCATATCGCAGCCGTCGGCTATGAGCTTTATTGTCAACTGCTGGAAAAAGCGTGCAAAAAACTCAAAAATGAACCGGTTCGCGAGCACCATCACGTGGCCATCGATCTGCCCTGCACTGCGTATCTGCCTTCCGACTACATTCCTCCCGGACGCATTAAAATTGAGTTTTACCGAAAGCTGTCTGCGGTCCGGACTCTGGAAGAGTTATCTGCCCTGGAAGAAGAAATGCAGGATCGATTTGGCAGTATCCCCGTTCCTGCTCATACTTTAATTGCGTTGAAAGAATTACAAATCCTTTCACAGCGGTGGCAGATCGACAGCATTCATCTGGAAGATCATTTTGCTGTGCTGGGGTACCGGGATAAGAATCATATACTGGCGCTGGCCAAAAGTAACGAAAAACGGATTCCGGTGCGAATTGTCGATCATAAGTCGGCCTACATTCCGTTGCCCGCACAGGCAGATGAGATTGAGTCTATCATGGTAGAGCTCAAATCGGTATTGCAACAAAGTTTCGATCCCGCCTATAATCTCGCACCGTCGTCCTGACAAGCAGAAAAAACGAGGAATCGAGAACCTCGTTTTCTGCCTGCGAAGGAGGCCAGGGTGTTGTCAAAGTCCATTTTCCCTTCCTTACATTTCCCATGTAAACCGGACTGCAGGCGACATCTGAATTTACGTTGTCTCTCAAATTCCCACGTAATTAGTTCGTTCATCAACTGCAGGATGCTCTTGATGCGCCACGCGCAAATTTATTTATTGATACTTGCCTTACCTGGCATGATGGGTTGTGAAACTACTCCCAAAGTAGATAACCCAGTGCTGGGACCGCCCCCGCCGCGCCTGGAATCTGCGTTGAAGCAGCAGAAGCTGGAAGAGTCTGCCGTTGCCAGTCATGCTCGGGACCGGAAAAATCTGCTCGAAGGGGATTTTGCAGAATCCGATAATCCGTTCGAGACACCCGTGATTACTGCTTCGACCACTTCGGATGAAATCGCTTCCAGCGCCGTTGCAGAACCCGTGGAAGACCTGCAGGACAGTACGGTCGTGGCCATGGTCAACGGAATGCCGTTATTCGTGTCAGATATTCTGGGAGTGTACGACTTCCAGTTGAGACAGGCGGAGCAGCGGATGGAGCCGGATGAATATCAGAAATTACGCCGGGCACTTGTGAAGCGGGATCTGAAAGGTCATGTCGAACGCCTGCTGCTGTTGCATGAAATGAAAACCACGCTCAAGAAAGAGCAACTGGACATGCTGAACCAGCACCTCGAAACCGCTTTCGAGGATCAGAGAATCCCGGAACTGCAGAAACAGATGGGAGTCAACTCTCCCCAGGAACTGGAAGATAAACTGAATGAACAGGGGCGCAGCCTGATTTTTGAAAAAGAACAGTTCATGAAACAGCAGTCTGCCATCCAGTTTATGGCCGTCAGGGCCAAGGCTAAGGATAGTTTCAGCCGGGAAGAAGTTCTGGCCCGGTATCGATCCCATATTAAAGACTACGAAGTTCCCGCCAAGGTACAGTGGCAGCGGATCCGCATCACTTACTCTAAACACGGTGGTAAAGACAAAGCGATCGCAGTGCTGGATGAAGTGATTCATAAACTGCAGTCCGGCGCTGACTTTGGTGAAATTGCCAAACAATATTCTGACGGGACCCGGGCCGATAAAAATGGATCCTGGGGCTGGACCCGCAGCGGGAGTCTTGCTGAACCGGAAGTGGAAGAAGCACTGTTTTCACTGCCCATCGGTGAAGTCAGTCAGGTATTTGAAACCGACACCTCATTCCAGATCGTGAAAGTCAACGGTCGCAAACAGGCAGGGCACATTCCCTTTGCTGACGTCCAGGGCAAACTGGAACAGAAGATGATTTCAGAGTCCCGGATGAAGTCGACCACGAAGCTTCTGGACGAACTCTATGCCAAAGCGATCATCGAGTCAGAGTATAAAATTGAAAAAGGACAAGATGTAAATCCTGCAAACGGGAAGTCTGCAGCAAACTGAATTATGAACTTCCGATGAAGATAAAGTCTTAAATAACAGAGTGAAAAACTTTTTTGAAAACCATACATACTTTTTTGCAATTATTGTCATAAACGTATTGACCTGAAAAGCAGAAATCGATTATCACCCGCACACACTTCTCTCTACTCTCAAAAAATCAAATCACAAATCATCTCGATTAGCGTCATCTGTATTCAAATTGCCTCCGGGCAAACACTTCATAGCGTATCGTATTACTAAGATCGTAATCCAGAATTCATGTACGAAATTCGTATGGTACGAATTCCGTATTTCGGACTAAAATCCTACCCATATTAGATAGCGAGTTGGAAGTCATGATGACTCCTCAAAAAAATCATAATCAAAGTTGGTGTTCTGGCTTGAAGGAGGGACCTACATTGGGCAAGGCATTTGGAGTACTGGCCTGTACGACGTTGATTGCAGCGTCGATGTGGCTGGCCAATCTTGGCAACACGACCAGGAAGGTCGCTGCTGATGTCGAGAGTAACGGTCAGTCGATCTCTGGGCGTCAACAGCGCTCAGCTCGTTACTACCTGAGTCTGGGGACTCAATACTATGAGCGGGGACAATTCGCTGAAGCGGTAGAAGCTCTTGAAAAAGCTTCTGTCTCTCCCGGGCGGTTGTCTCAGGCAGAGTTTCGCAAAATGAACGAGTACCTGGGAAGGGCCCGTTCGCGAGCTGCCGCTCCTCGACAGAGACAGGTAGTCCGGGCCCAGTCGCCTGCTGCCGATTCCGGGTTTTCCGCCGGCTACACGAATGCCGAAGGAAAGTCCCTGGAAGAGAAAAAGCAGCTGGCCCGTCAGTTACTGCAGTCCGCTCGTGAAGACATCAAGTTGAACGAGTTTGCCAAGGCCCGCCGTAAAGCCGGCCAGGCTGCATCGCTGCGACTGGAGTACGGTCCGTTCGATCAACGCCCCGAGCAGATCCTTGCTGAAATTGCTCGCGCAGAACAACGACAACAGAAATCATCGCCCATTCAGCAGGCCGGCGGGTTCACTCAGAACAACTCCGGTGTGATGCAGGTGGCGGCTGTCGAAGAGTCTGCTGAAGGAAATCCCTTCGGTAATTCCAGCGGCAATCCGTTTGACGGAACCCAGACTCGCAAGCTGACGGAGAAGGAACAGGCTGTGGTCCTGCTGAAACAGGCACGCCAGTCTCTGAAATCCGGAAACTATGATGATGCCCGCACACTTGCCCTGCAGGCACAAGATTATGATGTCGCTTATCAACTCTTTGAAGATCGCCCTCAGCATATTCTGGCAGAAATTGAACGCAAAACCGGTGCGAAAATCTTCGCCGGTCAGTCAAAGCCTTCAATGCCTGTCGCTCAGTCTGGTCCTGCTTCCTCCAGCAAAGATCAGGCAGCCCGCCTGCTGAAACAGGCCCGGACAGAACTCAAGTCAGGTAATCTGGACTCCGCCCGCGAACTGGCCCAGCAGGCCAGCCAGCTGGATGTTGCCTATCGACTGTTTGACGATCGTCCGGAACTCGTTCTGGATGAGATCAAACGTGCCCAGTCTGTTGGATCACTGGCAGCAAATACAGGCAGCCGTCCTCAGATGGCTTCCGGCAATACTGCTGCAGGCGGTTCGAAGGCACAGGCGACTGATCTGCTCAGACTGGCTCGCCTGGATATCAAGAAGCGTGACTTTGAAAGTGCCCGCCAGAAAGTGGCTCAGGTACAGCAGATGAAAGTTTCTTACGACCTGTTTGACGACCGGCCAGAACTGGTGCTGGCAGCCATCGATCGGATCTCTGACGAGGCGGCTACCATCTCCGGTATGAAAGGGCTGCAGCAGAACCAGGACGCTGTCCGTCCCCGGGTAAACCGGTTGATGGAACAGGCTAAGCTGGCACTGCAGCAGGGAAATAAAGATGAAGCGTTGATGCTGGCTTCCTCTGCCCATAAGCTGGCTCAGACACTGGATCTGAAATTCACTCCCGATGCGGAATCTCCCGAAGACTTCATTCGTCGCGTGGGAACCGCTTCTGATACCCGTCTCAATCCGGGTAATACCAGCAATGATGCGAAATCCAATGCTGAGTATGCTCGCCGTCTGTTAGCCTCCGCCCGCGAAGACCTCTCTAAGGGTCGGGTTCAGGAAGCTCGCCAGAAGGCCGAAGCAGCCCAGGAAGTAGATACTGCCTACAGCCTGTTCGAAGATCGTCCGGAACAGCTCCTGGCAGACATCCGCAAGATGGCTGGTCAGCCTGGTGGATTGTCACAGGAAGAAATGTATGCAGCAGAAACAGAACGTAAAAAACAGTTCTCTCAGAAACTGGTGGCTCAGGCCCGGACCGACCTGAAAGCGGGTCGCTTCGAATCAGCCCGGGTCAATGCTCAGGAAGCTCTGAAAGTGGGCTCCGAGTTTAAACCAGGTGAGGACAGTCCTCAGGCCATCCTGCGTGACCTGGAATCCAACATGGGTTCACAGACCGCACAGGTTGCCTCTCAGAAAAAGAACGAAGCCAGCGAAATCGCTGTGATCCATCCTGGTGCCTCTGCTCTGGAACTGTATAACCTCGGTATGCAGCGACTGGCTGAGGGCGACCGTGGTGCCGCTTACCAGGCATTCCTGGCCGCATACCAGTCTGGTGAAAAACTTGATACCCATCGTGCACAGCAGTTGCAGGATGCGGTTCGCGAACTGGCACCTTCCCGGGCAGATCGGATCCGCCTGGTCAAAAATCAGACCGCAACCGATACACCTGGTGCCGCCTCTGAGCAGCCCAGCACGATCGATCTGGTCGAACAGAAACAGGCGATCGAATTCAGCCGGCTGCGGTCGGAAGTCCTGAATGCGATCTTCAAAGCCGAACGCCTGCGGGAATCTGCACCGACGGAAGCTCTGGGAGTCATCGACCAGGCCATGTCCAAGGTCGAAAACTCCAGCCTGAATAAGAAATCAACTCAGGCTCTGATCGGATCTCTGCAGCGAACCCGGACTTCGATCGACTCTTTCCGCAAGCAGGTTGCTCCGCTGGAAGAGCTGAAAAAGCAGAACGAAGAGGTTGAAGATTACATCAACCGACGTATCAAAAACAAGATCCGTGTGGAACAGGAGCTGGCTGACCTGGTCGAAAAGTTCAACGAACTGGTAGATCAGCGACGCTATGCGGAAGCAGAAGTGGTCGCTAAACAGGCCAAAGATCTGGATCCGCAGAACCCGGTCACCGTTACCATGGAATTGAAAGCGAAATTCCTCAGACGGGATGCTTCCAACAATGCCATGCGTGATCGTAAGGAACAGAATACCTGGGATCAGCTGAACGACGTGGAAGAAGCACTGGCTGATGCCTACACACCGGATATCAAGTTTGGTCGTGACGCTAAAGAGTGGGCTGAGCTGACCAAGCGGCGTGAAAAGTATCACGCTAAAAACCACAATCAGAAAACGGAACGCGAAATTCAGATTGAAGAGAGCCTGGATCGTCCGGTCAACCTCTCATTTGAAGCCGAGCCGCTGTCGAACGTGATGAATAAAATTCAGGGACTGACCGGGATCAACATCTTCCTGGACAGCCTGGGACTGGAAGAGGAAGGGGTGACTACCGACGCACCGGTCACGATTAACGTGAACGGCATCAAGCTGCGGAGTGCCTTGAACCTTCTGCTGGAACCGCTGAACCTGTCTTACACGATCGACAACGAAGTGTTGAAAATCACCAGCCGCATCCGTCAGCAGGGAACTCTGAGAACAGAGACCTACCCTGTGGCTGACCTGGTGGTTCCGATTCCGAACTTCGCTGCGAACGGCAGCATGGCCAGCAACCCATACAGTCAGATGGGTGCGGTCAGCTATAATTCCGGAATTGGCGGAAATCAGTCAACACCTGGTAACTTCCAGGTCGCTGATCCGCTGGCTGGTGGAGTCCCCGGAGCCAATCCGTGGGCCGGGAATGCTCCGACTGCCAAGGTGGCCGGCGGTGGATCGAATATCGACTTCGATTCACTGACCGAACTGATTGTCTCTACCGTCGAACCCGATTCCTGGGAAGAAATCGGCGGGGCAGGCAGCGTACGACCTTTTGAAACTACCTTGAGCCTGGTGATTCGTCAGACTCAGAAGGTACATGATGAAATCGCCAACCTGCTGGAACAGCTGCGACGTCTGCAGGACCTGCAGGTCACCATTGAAGTCCGCTTTGTGACCGTCTCCGACCGCTTCTTCGAGCGAATTGGTGTCGACTTCGACTTCAACGTGGCTGATACCCTGGGTGGCCCGACCGTGGACAACAGCGGGAATCCCCTGCCTGCCTTCGGCCAGGTCAACCTGTTGAACAGCACCAACCAGAACGGTGGTGGGGGTAACAATAACAACAATAACCAGGGCCAGCAGGGCCAGCAGGGCCAGAATACGTCGAGTGGTCAGACGGGTGGTCAAGGGGTTGCACCTTTCAGTAATCCGCCGACACGAACTCTGATTAACACCAATAACTTCCCCAAGAAGGGGACGGTGATTGGTATGAGTGCACCTGACTCCTTCACACCCGACCTGGATGTGCAGTTCCGTCAGGGATCATTCGAAATCGGTGTACCTGAGTTCGGCAGCTTCAACGCGAACGCTGGTGTGAACGTAGGTCTGGCAATTCTGAGTGACATTGAAGCCTTCTTCTTCATCAACGCCGCTCAGGCAGATGAACGATCGAACCTGATGTTTGCTCCGAAAGTAACATTGTTCAACGGTCAGGTCGCCTTTGTGACCAGTAACGTATCGCGGCCCTTCGTGATCAGCCTGGTGCCCACCGTGGGTAACTTCTCAGTTGGCTTCACACCGGTCATCGCGAATATCCCTGAAGGGGTCTCGCTGACAGTCTCAGCTGTGATCTCTGCAGACCGCCGTTATGTACGACTCTCCGTCAACCCGAACTTCACCAACGTGACCGACGTCTTCACCTTCTCCTTCCAGGGGGGAGCCGGCGGCGGTCAACAGGGCCAGCAAGGTGGTCAGTTGGGTCAGCAGGGTGGTGGTCAGCTCGGTCAGCAGGGTGGTGGTAACTTCGGTAACGGAGTGGGTGCCGGCCTGGGTGGTATCGGTGGTATCGGCGGTGGCGGCGGTAACACGGGTGGTGGTGGCTTTGGTCAGACTGGCCAGCAGGGCCAGCAGGGCCAGCAGGGCCAGAATGGTGGCGGTGGTCTGGGAACCACAACCATCCAGCAGCCTGTGGTGGAACAGGTGACCGTGACTACGACCGTGAGTGTGCCCGATGGTGGTACTGTGCTCCTGGGTGGTGTCAAACGACTCCGCGAAGGACGCAGCATGGCTGGTGTCCCGATTCTGAACAAGCTGCCGTATGTCAGCCGTCTGTTCAAGAACACCGGGGTCGGTCGTGAAACCGAAAGCCTGATGATGATGGTCACCCCCCGGATTATCATCCAGGAAGAAGAAGAGGAAGCACTCCTCGGATACTAAATGAAAATGGAATCGCCTGAGTCATCGGGCGATTCCCGGAAATTGCAGATCGCGGGATCTGCAGAGGGGCTGATCGTCAGCAGCCCCGGGCTCTGGCCGTCGCGAATTCTCCCCCCCTGATTCGCGGCGGCTTTTTTCTATTAATGGCCACCGCTTTCTGATCGACGGTGCCTGACTGCAGTCTGCAGAAACTCTCTTGTGATGCCAGCGGTAAATGGATTAGACTGACCTGATGTTGAACATCACTGGTTCTGCGAATGAGTCACTGTAATTATGAGGAATGAGGCGATGAAGGCATTACTGACAGCGGTCTGGGCGATCACGGCAACGATCTTACTGGGGGCTTCCAGCTGTCTTGCAGAAGCACCGGCAACTTTTCGGGTCAAAATGGAAACCACCAAAGGGACTTTCTATATCGATGTGAATCGAAAATGGAGTCCGCATGGTGCCGATCGTTTTTACGAACTGGTTAATTCCGGGTTTTACGATCAGTGTGCTTTTTTCCGGGTGATTGACGGCTTCATGGCGCAAGTAGGGATCAACGGCGATCCGGAGACGCAGGCCAAATGGCGCGACAAGACCTTCAAGGATGATCCCGTGGCGAAATCCAATCTGCGGGGCTACGTGACGTTTGCCAAAACCGGAGCACCTGATTCCAGAACAACACAGTTCTATATCAATTTCAAAGACAACAGGCGGCTCGATGCGCTGGGTTTTGCACCGTTTGGCTATATTTCCCCGGAAGGGATGCGGGTGGTGGATGCGTTGTACAACGGCTATGGAGAAGGCGCACCGGTGGGGAACGGCCCGTCACAGGGGCGTCTGCAGCTCGAAGGCAATGACTATCTGAAACGCGAATTTCCCCGCCTGGATTATATTAAGAAAGCGACTGTCGTCAAAAAATAATCGGGCGGAGCGGAAACCTTATTCCGTCAGATGGGGCTGGATGAATAACGCCTTTTTCTCGCCGGGCAGGGTGAAGTCAAATCCGCAACTCTGGAAAAAGACGTCAGACGAGGTTACGGCCATCACCTCCAGAATATTCCGCTGACGCGCCCGCTCAACACAGGCGGAAACCAGTTTTTTGCCCACCCCGATTCCCTGCCGATGCTCGGCAACAACCAGGCTGCGAATTTCCGCCAGTTTCCGGGAGTAGATCTCCAGCGACGCGAAGCCTACGATTTCCGCATCTGCTTCAATGGCGATAAATCCGGTTTCCACCAGTTCATCCAGCTCTTCCGAGGTCCGGGGCAGAATTTTTCCCTGCTCTACGAAAGGGACAATAAAATCTGCCAGAGGGCTGATATCCTCATGTTTAGCAGGACGTATCTGAATCTGGTCAATCATCTTGGCTGGTTTTCGTGTTGAAAAAGCGTCTTTCCAGAGGAGGCGACTGCCTGAGCTGCAGGGGCGATTTTGAGACCGTTCCTCCCCTGCGCCTGCAGATTCTACTGGACGCACTGAACAACCGGGAGAAGGCGAAATCTCATAATCTTTTCTGAAGTCACTAAAGTAGGACTGCTTGGTGGTGCAACCGATTGTCCTATCCGTTATGTTATCGCTCAGAGGCAATTCTGTGAATAGGGCCGCAGTAATATTATTTGCCTGATACGAAGGTAATGAACCTATGCAAAGATCTCGAATTTTAATTGGATGCAGTCTGATCAGCCTGACATTCGCCGGTTGCAGTAATTATGTTCGCCAGGGAGAACAGGTTGATCCCCCGGCAGCCACGGCGAAAGTCAGACCTGCAGACAACCAGCAAACAGAAATGGAAGTAACCGTGACAGACGAAGCAAACCCCGGCTATTCCTCGACTCCGTCCGGCCTGAAGTACCGCATCGTACGCGAAGGCAATGATACTAAACCAGGTCCTCAGGATACGGTGACCGTTCACTATCGCGGGACACTGGAAGATGGAACCGAATTTGACAGTTCCTACAAACGGGGCCAGACCATTTCATTTCCTCTGGGCAATGTCATTGCCGGCTGGACTGAAGGCCTGCAGTTGATTGGTGAAGGGGGAGAGGTCGAACTGATCATTCCGCCAGAGCTCGGCTATGGTGCCGCTGGTTCTCCACCTGTCATCCCCGGAAATGCGACCCTCCATTTTCGAGTGGAACTCTTTAAAGTGAATTAGCTGATGCAGCGCACACTCAGCTGATTCTTGAAACTATTCAGCGATAATTCAGGAGAATAACAGTGACCCACTGTTGGCACGATGTGACACCGGGACAGAATCTGCCTCGCGATTTCACAGCCGTTATCGAAATTCCCACCTTTTCCAAAGTGAAATATGAGTTAGACAAAGTCACGGGCCTGCTCAGGCTGGACCGGATGCTCTACTCAGCAGTGCATTATCCCGCCAACTATGGGTTTATTCCCCAGACTCTGGCTGAAGACGATGACCCTCTGGATGTTCTGGTACTCTGTCAGGAACCGGTAGACCCCCTGACAATTCTGGACGCCCGGGCGATCGGGGTGATGACCATGATCGACAGCGGCAAGCCCGACCATAAAATTCTGGCGGTGGCCGTGAATGATCCTGAATACAACCCCTACACCGATGCCTCCGAACTGCCGCCGCATCGTCTGGCCATGCTGCGGCGTTTCTTCCAGGATTATAAAATGCTGGAAGGGAAGACGGTGGAAGTCGAAGAATTTCAGGCAGCCGCAGCAGCGTTTCCGATCATCGAAGATTCACTGCAGCGTTACAGCAGCCAGCGCCGCCGCGGTTTTCTATAAGATCGAATGCTTCTGACGTGAAACCAAAACAGGCAGCTGGTTCCGATTGGTAACCAGCTGCCTGAATTGTCTGTGCTTACGTATTCAGAGCAGATTAAATCGGGCTGTCCGCGTGGACCCGGATCGTGGGGATGCGGATGCGGTGCAGCATCGTGCGAATCTGTTCCTGAATGGCGGGGGTCAACTGTTCCAGTTCATTCGTGAAGACCTGGTTGCCCAGGATCTGGTTCACATTCAGATTGGGCCGATTTCCCAGGGGATGATCCAGCTCGACCATCCGCACGGATTTCTCTTTCGTCGCCCGGCTGAGCAGTACGCGGGTAAAACGGTCTTTCCCCTGCATATGCGGCTTGATTTGCAGGCGAAAACTGGCTTTGCCCTGCAGGGCCAGCTTCAGCTCTTTCAGTCGTTCATTAATGATCAGCTGCACGTTTTCAGGCAGGTCGACGATCTGTTGAGTAATTTCACGGGGACTGCCTGTGAAATGGTAAGATTGCAGATTTTCTGTCTCATCCTGGTAGTTGACTTCAACCGAGTATTCACCTTTGAAGTTACCCACAAAGAGCAGACACAGATTATGGGTCGCTTCCGCCGTGGGCGAGTTGAAATTGAGGGGCTCTTTTCTCCCAAGCGGATCCGATTCCGTTGAGCGGGCGGCGATCGGGGCGTCCTTGCCTGATTTCTCAGGTTGTTTCTTCTTCTGATCATTCTGAACGAGTTTCGCTTTCTGTCCGAGTGGGGTCACCTGGAATTTGTAATAGCGAAACAGTTTTTGCGTCAGGGTGATTTGGACTTTTTGAATTCGGGAAGCCCGGATGATTTCCAGCTCGATCGTTTCCCCTTTGTCTGAGTCCAGAACAAATTTACGGAGTGTGTCGGAGGAAGTAATCGCTTTGCCATTGTAGCTGGTCAGCACATCAAATGGTTTGAGGCCTGCCTTCTGAGCCGGGGAATCGGGCACCACCATTTTGACCCCGATGCCCTGTCCTGATTGCAGCATGTCGTGCAGTTGTGCTTCCAAATAGGCGGGAATCGGTTCCGTGACGACACCCACGAAGTTCCGCATTTCGGTCTCGCCGGTAGACTGGGTCGTCACCCGAAATTTTCCATTTGGCTTTGGGGTGCCTGGCGTCGTCGGTCTGGGGGGAGAAGCCGTGTTGTTCTCTCGGGGGGCAGACGCACCTGGTTTGGGTGCCTGAAGAGGTGTCTCGTCAGCAACAGATGTCTGAATGGCTATCAGAGACGTAAGCAGCCCGCTCAATAAGAACCATTGATACTGTTTCATTGTAGTGCCTTGGATGTGTTTCAAAAAAGACAACTCCCGCTCCGGAAAAATACCGAGATTCCGGTCAAGAACATCTCTTTTGTGGCCCGTATAAAATTCCTACTTATTCCGCTTTATCAGATCACTGATTTCAACAGCTATTGCTGCTGTTCGTGACTGTCAGTTTCATCGCCAATCAGAGACAGGCTGGATTTATTGACAGGTACAAAATCAATGGTGAGTTCAGGCATTGACATCTTGACATGGGAACCCGTCTCCGGGTTTTCCACGGTAATGTTGGTCCAGGAGAGTTCGGTTCTCTGTTCGACCGGTCCCAGTTCCGTATTGTAGAGTGTGATATCAATCGATTCCTGAATGTTATCATCAACTTCAGGGGTCATCTCCAGGGGAGCCTCACCCTGATCCAGGACAACCAGCGTATCCGGATCGGTGTCCAGGACGTCTTTCATGACGGGGTTTGCTTCGGCAGGCTGCGTTGTCAGTTCGGCTTCTGAGGCCGGGGGCTGACTGGTCAGCACCGGTTGCTCGGGCGTCTTCGGATAGAAGACCCAGGCCAGGCCGGCGATGAGGCAGACTGACAGGGCAGAGACCAGCAGTCCCCGCTGATAACCTCGTCGTGAAACAGGCTCCGGATGCTCAGGGGTTGCGTTTCCCTCAGCACGCAGTTGCCGGTAATGTGCTTCAAATTCTTCGTCGGAGAGCTCAGTCAATTCCTGTAGTTCAGGAGGCATTTCCTGTTGGAAATATGCGCGCAGTACACTCTCCAGCTCATCTTCGTTCTCGAGCATTCCTGAAGTGTCATACGGTTTCATGATCAATCCCCACTTTTTCCAACTCTTCACAAAGACGCTTTCTGGCGCGAGAAAGCCTCATGTCGATGGCTGAAGTTGACGTATTCAGTGCAATCGACATTCGTTTTGACGACCATCCTAGTGCATAACGAAGTACGAGTACCTCGCGGTCCTCGGCTCGAAGTTGTTGAAGTGCTTGCCGGATTCGGCTGTTAGTCTCATTTTTCTGCAGATCCTCAGAGGGATCAGCAGGTTTTCCCACAATATTATCTAAAAAATCAGCGGGCTTAGCTGCATGATTCTGCCGTCGTGCATAGTCACGCAACCAGTTTTGAGCAACAGTCAAAACCCAGGCCCGGATATTTCGAATTGACTTTACTTCTTGATTTTGTAAACGTACGAACGCTTCCTGCAGCGCGTCATATGCGCGATCCGAATCGGAACATTGGGCATACAATAAAGCCCAAAGCTCTCGACCTTCACGCAAATAGACCGCCTCTATCTCTGCCGACCAGTTCTTGGCCTGCTTATCAGGCATGCAAATTCCAATACGTTTAGAAGAGGGATTATCTAAGTCTATTGGAGAGCGTTAATGACCTGGCATCTCTCGCCAGCTTAACCACACTCGACTAACTCACATGCACTAGAATAGACGGTAACTTAACCAGAATCTAACCTCGTTTCAGGATATTTCCGGTTTCCATTTGAAAATGGCGAACCCAGCCCCCCGGGTTTCACCAGGTTGACAAGATCGCCTGTTCTGAATTCTTGTCTTATCACATTAAATTAAAAAGACTTACGTGAATTGTTCGTTTGCCAGCTTCGACCCCAGACAGGGCAGGGGAATTTTGCCTGAAGTCGAAAATCAGGCCGGTTTCCCCGTTCGCTGTCAGTTGGGATCTGATAGTCAGCCGAACACACCAGACAGGGCAGCGGTCACTGAATTTCAGAGTAGGGCAGCGGCTCCAGATACCATTTTGTGATCTTGGATACAGTGCCTTTGTATTTGTCCATTTTCTTCATCTTGTCCCATTCCGGATGATTGATGAAGCCCTTCCAGTGTTCGTCGTGTTCTTCCTTATTCGGTCCGGCGAGCATGTAGGTCAGGTTGGGAACACCGGCGCCGATCAGCATCTCGCCGTAGAAGACCGGAGACAGCAGGACATCCCGCATGATGTCGATCTCACCAGAGTTGAACATGTCCACCTTCAGGCGGGCCAGATTGGCATTGTGGCTCTCATAGGTGCGCAGTTCGAACAGATGCGGTCCTTTGCCTTTGGGAACTTCCAGGACGGGCATCCCCTTGAAAGCTTTCATCAGGTGGCTTTCGATCCGACTGTAGGGCGCCTCTTCTTTCGGCAGTGCGAAATAGTCAGCCGCGGCTTTGTGGTAAGCGGTATCCGCTTCCAGTTTGTCATTCAGACTGGCCAGCTGGTCGAGGGATTGAAACGGGATCAGTACGTACAGTGAATGATCGTCCTTGGAATCGATTTCTTTAAAGACGCCCACCTGGTGAATGCCGGCACGTCCCAGGGCGGGCAGCAGGGCATTCTTCAGAAAGTCACTGACGACCTGCTGATTCTTTTCAGTGGCAATCCGGTACGTACGCAGTTCATAGTACTGCTGTTTCGGCTTCTCTTCCGCTGCAGGAGCGGTCTGCCCCATTCCCAAAGCTACAGCGGCACCCATGGTACCTGCCAGGAACTCGCGTCGGTTGTTCTGTTTCTGCTGCATCATGACCTCACTTCTATGTAGAGCTGATTTTTGATTCAGACCTGGTTTTTAACACGTAATTGATGTTCTTGAGTATTCGTTTATTTTCCGGGATTCACAGGAGCCAGAATGCGCGACGCCTGCCCGCTGCTGTGGTGAATTTTGTTTTTCGCCACGACGACTTTATCGGGGAATTCAATTGTGATCGGTTCACCCGTATTCGGGTTGGGTTCGTAGAAGGGGGCTCCCGTAGAAGCGACCGTTACCCGGATTTTATGTCCCTTGTTGAAGATCTGGCTCAGCCAGCCAATGTTAAAACCGACCTTGTAGACCTTGCCCGGTTCCATGAATACCTGCTGCTCAAAGCCATCCCGATAGCGGGCCCGTCTGATCATATCGATGATCAGAATCGAACGACCGTCGGGGTAGACATCACTTACGCGGACGATGAAGTCGGTGTCTTTGGCTGAAGAAGACACCAGCAGTTCGGCTTTGACATTCCCCGTCCATTCGACGGCTTCGGTCAGCGTATCGGTGGTGAAGGTCAGCACGTTTTCCTGTTCTTCCACCACGCGTGCATCCCGGGCACCTGGGAAGCCGCGACCTTCAATTTTCGCCGGGTGCAGCGGATCTGCAATCAACTGGGTGAATGAACCTGAGGTAGACGGCTTCGTGGTCGACAGCTTGCCTCCCGCCTGCAGATAGTAGGGCGTTTCCTTAACCGGAATCGGCCAGTCGTTCGCCGAGCGCCAGACATTGCCCGGCGCACCCGGTTCCCCGACAGCACCCATCACGTAATAACGAACATTCGGATCGGCTTCGATGCCGTTCTGCTTGCCTTTCAGATAGTGATCGAACCAGCGGATCATCTCGGCAATGACATCGAAGTTCGCATTCTCAGGATAGAGCATCTCGGCAACTTTGTTGCCCTTGTTGGTACGTCCATGCAGCCAGGGACCGATATACAGTTTCTGGTGACCGCGGGAATTCGGCCCCCCTTTGTGCTGGCGCCCGATGTAACTCTGAATTGAGCCGACGCACATGAAGTCGTACCAGCTTCCAACCGTGAAGCAGGGGACGTTCATCTTGTCGAAGTGCAGCGTGCAGTCTTCGTCTTTCCAGTATTCATCGTAATCGGGGTGTGAGAACCATTCCTCCATCAGGGCCCGGTTGTGAGCCGCCACGCGGCAGACGGCATCCATCCCCTTGAAGCGTTCCGGTTTCGCGGCACCGCCGATGAAATACCCTTCATGATAGAGGCTCAACCCCGTATCGATCATGAACTGACAGACCAGATGCGGCGGCTGTGTGACCGCCAGATAGTTCTGAGCATATCCTCCCTGGGAACTGCCAAAGGTCCCGATCTTGCCGGTCGACCAGGGCTGTTTCGCCAGCCATTCGACGACATCGTAACCGTCCCGTTTCTCTCCCCACTGCAGATCGCGATAGCCGACCCAGGTTCCCTCGGAGATCTGGGAGCCCCGAAAGTTCACCACACAGACGACATAATCGTGCCCGGCCATTTCAGCGAAGGAGAGCCGCGAACCCTTGCCTCGCAGGCTGGCGTACCGCTGCTCCATCAGTACCGGCCAGGGGCCTTTCCCTTTAGGAAAATAGAGGTAGGCGGAGAGTTTCACGCCGTCCCGCATCGGGATCATCACGTGTTTTTCGGTGACCCCTTTTTCAAATTTGATGGGCGGGGCTTCCTGCGCGGACAGGGCAGGACAGAGAACGAGACACAAAACCATCCACAGGCAGGCAGGGGCCAGTTTTCGCATAAAGCTATCTCCGGTTGGAATTTCAGGGCAGGTAATTTCTATTTCGATTGTGGTCAACCACCGTCGATTGAGCAAGCATAAACGGCGGTAGATCTGAAGACTCTCGCGAACCGGCACAACAGTCAGAAGTGTCACACCCGCTGTTTTCGTCAGAGCAGCGGGAATGCGTCCCCCTGTTTCAGCAGTCAGATGGAGGTGAGAAATCCATTTTTCAGCGCTGAAATCGGGGCAGAATCCTTTCACAAGCCTGTAAAAGGGGGTATGCTACCGCAGAGCAGCAGTGAGAATTTTTCTCATCTGGTTGCCCATTCGATTCCCGCCAGGCGAACCTGAACGCCGCCTGATGAATCCATAAGCTTAAGGACCGGGAACAACGCCGCCGTAGCTCAGTTGGCAGAGCGACGCATTCGTAATGCGTAGGTCAGGAGTTCGACTCTCCTCGGCGGCTCTTCTTTTGCTGCCTCCCGCTCCTTCTGGCTTGAGATCTGCGCGCTCATCGGTTCAAAACTGTGGGACCTGTTTCAGGTCGGCGATCTTTTTCAGAGCCGCTTCCACGTCGGGATCGTCGGGGCTCAATTGTTGCAGACGCTGATAGCTGGCTTCTGCCTCTGGGAGGAGGTGATAGAACAGTTGTAATTCCGCCAGGCGCTGCAGGATCTGTTGATCGTTGGGAATCTGCTTGTGAGCCCGGGTCAGCAGTGAGAGGGCCTTGCCCGGGATACCCTCTGATTGGTAGAGTGCGGCCAGTTTCAAAATGGATTCCCGTTGATTGGGGTGGAGTGCCGTCAGAGATTTCTCTAACTCCAGCCGCTCGGTCACACGTTGCACGTCCGGGGTCTGCTTGTTCTGGATCTGTTTTAGTTCTTCCGCCGCCTGTTCTGTCTGTCCCTTGATCAGAGCAAAGCGAGCCTGGATGAGGTGGGCCTGGTCGCGCAGATCCGGGGTTGCCTTTTCTGCTGCGACGACTTTCTGTGCGTAGCGCTGGGCTTTCCGATAATAGGTCAGCTTCCAGAAGGCCTGGGCGATCTGCAGGTTGCGCTGGGGAGTCTCAGCGGGTGGACTCTGATCATCGTCTTTGCGGGCCAGTTGTTGCTGGCAGAGTTGGATGCCGCGTTGAATGCTGCCGCGGATGGCGACCTGTCCGGGCATGCGACTCGCTTTGACAAATTCATTCAGCGCCAGTTGGAATTGACGATTGCCCGCATAGGCCCAGCCGAGGAAATTCGTGAGGTGGACGTCCTGTACTGTGCCCAGTTGCTTTACAAAAGAGATCGCCTGCTCGTATTCTTCCGCTTCCAGTAACTGTCGGAGGTAGGCGACTTGAGCGGACAGTCGGTGCGGAAACTTCTCCAGGATCGTGCGGGCCAGTGTCAGTCCTGCGTTTTCCTGCCAGTATTGATCGCGAATCGTGCCTTCGTAGTTGGGTTCGACCTGGAGGATGGTGACACCCTCTTTATCGTAAACGGGGGTCAGCCGGTAGATCAGATCGTCGTTCAGCAGGTGCCAGGGAAACGCATCGATCGTATTCTTATCGAAACTGACCAGGTACTGCGGGCCAAAGGCCTGGATGAGTTCGTGCAGCTGCGCCGGTGGGGTTTTCTCAAAGTAGACCAGCCGCTGAAAGCGATGCGCGGAAGTCGCGACGTCATTGCGCCGGGTGAGCAGTCGGGCGTCGGGGGGCGTCTGTTCTCGGATCCAGTTGCCGGCGGCGACAAAATTGCTGAAGTGGTTCGAGGGATATTGCGTCTGATAAAACGTTTCTCCATTGCGGATCAGTTGCAGATTCGTCGAAACCAGGCGGGCATCGGTTTGCGTCTGAATGCACAGCATGACGAGCGCCGGAATCAGCGCGAGACTCACGAAGACTCTTCGTGGGACGACACTCGTGCCGACGAGACGCTGCATCAGCGAGCGGAGTCCTACCGGCAGAAAAGCAAGGATGACAGGGAGCAACGGCAGGACGAAGCGGGGCTGCATCCAGGGCCAGACGGAGAGGATACCAAACGTAAAGACAATGTAGAGCAGGCAGACCATGCCCCCCCGTTCCGGGCACTGCAGCATGCCGTAAAGGGAGATTGCCAGCACCAGCAGACTCACCAGGGAATAGACGAGCGGCGGTCCGGGGAGAAAGTTGAGTCCCTCTAATAGAAAGCGTTCATAGGCGGGAACAGCGCCCGGCATGTTGGGAATCAGCGTCTCACACAGACTTTGAAAGTGCGTCAGACAACGATTGACCATCGAGAGCAGTGTGCCTGCCAGGCCGGCGGACTTCATATTTCCCAGGACCAGCGAACTGTAAAGGTCGGATTGCAACGAACTGTTCCGCAGGATCCAGAGTCCCATGGTGACCAGAGAACCGGCGACCGGAATCAGGTAGCGCCAGCGCTGGCGGCTGGTAATGGCCCAGATGCCCAGAGCCAGGGTCAACGCAATGCCGATGGTACGCAGCAGGGGGAGAAACAGGAACAGGCAGGTCAGCAGCACCAGATTCCGTTTTTTGTTTTGTTCGGTTTCGCTGGCGAGCAAGTACAGAATCCCCAGGCTCAACGCCATGAAGGGGACTTCGCTCATGACGAGTGTGGAGAAGAGCAGGAAATAAGGATTGGTCGCCAGCAGCAGTACGATACACAAAGCCGGCCACCGGGCTGGTTGACTCTTCTCTGCAGATGACGCGAGCGCAGCGTCATCCAGTTTGCAGAGACAGGCATAGAGCAGCACCAGCAGCAGGAGTGCGAACAGGATCACTGTCACCTTGGCCAGGATTGCCTGGTAGGGGGCGATCAACGCAGCCGGGATCAGCAACAGGGACATCCCGGGAGGTCGCAGGGTAAACGGGGGCGTTCCCGGGGTATCAATATGCTCGTAGGCCAGATGATCGACAAGTCCCCGCGCCATCAGCACATAGTCGGCACTGTCGGGAGTAAAGAAATAGAGCTCGTTCAGACGCGCGGCTGCCAGGCCGGCAAAGCAGAACAGGATGACAATCAGCGCAAAGCGGGACAGCCGGTTCTTCGTTGGCAACTCGTCGGTCATGGGACAGCGGGTTTAAAAGATCGGGACAGGTAACCACTGTTTTTCAACAGCGTAAAACAGCGACAGCAGCTGTCAGATTAAGGTATTGATGATAAACGCGCAGGACAGGCGCTGGCGAAGTGAATCTGTGGTAATCAGATCGATTCCCGAATTCGTGCGATTGGTGAGAACGATTTTAGGGATTATCAAGCAGACTTTCTTGCCGGATACCGCAGTCTGCAGGAGTGCTGAAATATCTATTTCTGGCTGCAAGTTGTTATCTGAAAGGACTTTGTGGGATTCAGTTTCAGGTCGGGTTAAGTGACACAGGAAAATGGTCATTCGTGGACGGTATTTCGCAACTACTCATAGAAAAACTTTTCAATTTGTCGCAAACCGTTTTAAAATGACGAATCCCTGTCAGCAGCAGCGAAACTCTTCGTTGTTGCGCTGAATACTGGTGAATTTCAATTTCCTTTCTGATGCTGGAAGTCGCGCATGTTTCGGTTGATACGCAGGATTCTCTGTAGCTGGACTGTTTTGGCAGCTTTTTTCTTATTGGCACCGTTTCTGCCTGCGCAGGAAGCAAAATCGGTACGGAATGACAGCGGTTACCAGAAAACGGTGGTCCCGTTTTTTCGTCAGTACTGTCTGAAGTGTCATCGGCAGGGAGTCGACGATAACGAATTTCGCCTTGACGCCAGTCTGAAAAACGACTTTGGCGATCCGGCGAGCAAAGCCCGCTGGGAAGAGATCGTGAACGTTCTGAACGGCCATCAGATGCCTCCCGAGGGGGAACGGAAGCCGCGGACGGAGGAAGTGGCAGAGGTTGTCGACTGGATTACCGGTCAGATTGTCAACGCGGAACTGGCGCGGCGTGATTCAAAAATTGTGCTCCGCAGACTGAACCGGGACGAGTATCAGAACACCATTCGCGATTTAATCGGACTGGAGTTCGATGTCTCCGGCTTTCCCCAGGATCCACCCGCGGGGGGCTTTGATAATAACGGCGGCGCGTTGACCATTTCTCCACTGCACATGGAGTTGTATCTACAGGCCGCCCGTCAGATTCTGGACCAGGCACTGGTCGAAACAGCAAAGCCACCCGTTTTGAAATGGCGGATTGAACCGGACTCGGGCGATTCGGATCGCAACCGGGTGAACTACGATGGTCAGCGGATCATTGTCAACGGGGGCAAGAACCCCGTGGAACAGGGCTTTAAAGTGATCCATCACAGCAACTGGGACAAAAAGCTGAATGCCCGCGACTTTCGCCTGCCTTACGCGGGGCCGTATCGGATTCGCATTCGCGCCGCCGGTAAGGTGCCCAGCCGTGCTGAAGTTGTTGCTTCAGCCCGCAAAGCGCTGCAGTACCGCATGGAGCAACAGAACCGCAAGAATCCCAAAGGGGCTCCCTGGACCAAAAGAAAGTTTGAGCAGGATGTGAAACACTTTCAGACCGATCCGATGTACGACTATGGTCCTCCCCGCCTGAAGTTCACACAACACCTGGGCGGTCAACCGCGAGTGCTGGCTGAACTCGACATCGATGCTCCCCTGTCCGCTCCGCAGGTCTATGAGTTCGAGGGGCATTTTTCGACGGAGAAAGCGGGAGTCACGATTGAATACGCGTATGACGTTCCCCGCGCCCTGGAAAATTTCTGGATGCAGTCGGGTGATCAGTTTGCCCGGCCCGTGTTGTACGTGGACTGGCTCGAAATCGAAGGCCCGTACTATGAAACCTGGCCGCCCCGCAGTCATCAGTTGATTATGGGGAAACAGGCGAATCAGCCTGCCGATGAACGGGCCGCAGCGAAAGAGATCATCGAACGCATTATGCGTCGTGCCTATCGACGACCTGTCTCGGAAGCGGAAGTGAATCAGAAGCTGCAGCTGTTTACTGCCGTCCGACCGCAGTCTGCTTCCTTCATCGCAGCGCTCAAAATGCCTTTGACGGCGATTCTGGTCTCGCCTCATTTTCTGTACCTGGCGGAGGCTCCCGAATCAGGCTCGACTGAGGAACGCGCTGGTACACGCCGGTTGAATGATTATCAACTCGCCTCGCGGCTGTCGTATTTTCTCTGGTCATCCATGCCGGACGAGGAATTATTCCAATTGGCGGCCAGCGGGAAACTGAAGGAACGCGCGGTGTTGCTCAGCCAGGTGGACCGGATGCTGGCAGATCCCAAATCGCAGGCATTGACTGAAAATTTTGCCGGTCAGTGGCTCGGCTTGCGGGAAGTGGGGGCTAACCCGCCGGCAGCGGACTTGTATCCCCGTTACGATCGGCATCTGGAGACCTCGATGGTCAAAGAATCGCAGGAGTTTTTTGCGAAAATTCTGCACGATGACCTGAGCGCGTTGAATCTGGTCAAATCGGATTTTGTAGTGATCAACGAGCGACTGGCCCGATTCTATAATATACCCGGTGTGAAAGGGGATCACTTCCGCAAGGTGCAGGTCCCCAAGGGCGTGCATCGCGGCGGAGTGGTCACACAGGCTGCGGTCCTCACCATCACTTCAAATGGAACGCGAACGTCACCCGTCAAACGGGGGACCTGGGTAATGAAGAATCTGCTGGGCACCGATCCGGGGCTGCCGGTAGCGAATGTAGGAGATATCGCTCCCAAGGTGCCCGGCATCGATAAGGCGACCGTTCGCCAGCGTCTGGAAATTCATCGCAAGCTGCCGCAATGTGCACGCTGTCATAATAAGATTGATCCGCTGGGATTCGCGTTGGAAAACTTCAATGCCGCAGGCGAATGGCGCGAGCAGGAAGGCTTTGGATACAAGGGACGGATTGGACCGAATGATCCCAAGATCGATGCTTCCGCCAGTCTGCCGGACGGGACCCGCTTTGTCGGGGCTGACGGATTATGTGATGCGCTGGCCCGACAGCAGGATCTGTTTTTCAAATGTCTGAGCGGGAAGATGCTGACCTATGCATTGGGACGCGAACTGGGGATCGCCGATCAGCCGGCTGTGAATCGGGCGGCTGCTGAAATGCGCGAACAGGATCAGACGCTCCGAGCGCTGATTAAAGATGTAGTACTTTCTGAAAACTTTCAATCGAAATAATTCTGACAGAAAACCCGGGAGAACCTCTGATGACTGCATTTCCCTCGCAACCCATGTCACGCCGCCATCTGCTGAAAGGCTTTGGGGTCTGTCTGGGGCTGCCGCTGCTGGAGGCCATGATTCCCTCCGCCTGGGCACGCCCTTCCACTTTTCAGGCGTGGAACCGTTCTGCCGGACAGCACCCGCGGATGATCTGCTGTTACGTTCCGAACGGCGTGAATATTCTGGAATGGGTGCCTTCCACAGCAGGCAAGAAGTACCAGTTGTCGCAGACGCTTGCGGCACTCAAAGCACACCAGCAGGACTTTACCGTGGTGACGGGCATCGGTCACCCGTCTGCCAAAGGGGGGCATTCCGGCGCAGATACCTGGCTCACCGGTGCCGATCTGTCAGCTGTACCGGGCAGCGATTACACGAATACGATCTCGGTTGACCAGATCGTTGCCGAACATCACGGCAAGCAGACGCGTTTCCCATCGCTGCAGATTGCAGATGCTTCGGGAACCGGAAGTGCCGGGCACAGCCATACACTTTCCTTTGATCGCAGTGGTACGCCGATGCCGGCTGAGAACTCACCCCAGCGACTCTTCGAACGGTTGTTCGTCCCCGATACGCAGGCGGGAAAGCAGGCGACGCTGAAACGGTATGCCGAACGCAAGTCGATTCTGGACAGCGTGCTGCAGGAAGCGAATGTGTTAAATCGCAAGCTGGGGAAACGGGACCAGCAGAAACTGGATGAATATCTGAATTCTGTGCGCGAAACGGAACAGCGGGTATCACGGCTCGAGTCCTGGATCGATATCCCCAAACCCAAAGTGGAGACGGAGGGACTGCAGCTGACCAGTCAACCGGGGAACGCCCATGATCGACCGATGTGGATCGATGTCATGCTGGAAATTTCCTATCTCGCGTTTGCCACTGATGCCACGCGGGTGATCACGTTTGAATGGTCCCGGGAAGCGGGCGGCTATGGCGGTGGGGGAGAAAATCATCATGAGCTTTCACATCACGGAGGCGATCCTGAAATGTTGCGCAAGCTGGGCGTGATCGATCGCTTCCACCTTTCGCGGCTAGACCGGTTCCTGTCGATGCTCAAGTCGACGCGCGAAGGGGAGAGCAACATGCTGGATCAGACGATTGTTATGTACGGTTCCGGCATGAATTCAGGAAAAGGGGGCGAGCACTCTCCCCGCAATTTGCCGACGCTCATCGCAGGCGGACAGGGGCTGGGGCTCAAGCAGGGCCAGCACCTGGCCTTTGATGTCGAACGGCATCCCCCGTTGAGCAATCTGCTGCTTTCGATGATTCAAGCCATGGGCGTGGAAACCGACCGTTTTCAGGATTCGACATCCACACTGACCGGGCTTTCCTGATCGGGAAACGACGCCGGTTCATTCCGAATCAGATCAACAGTGGCAGAAAGGCGTGGGCGAAGGAGAGCACCAGGAAGAAGCCGCACATGTCGGTAATGGTGGTCAGGATCGGACCGGAGGCCAGGGCGGGATCGAGTTTGAATCCTTTGAGAATCAGCGGGATCAGGGCACCCAGGCAGACCGCCATCAGGGTATTTAGAGCCAGTGCGCCGCCGATCACCAGACCGAGATAGGCATTTCCTTTCCAGATGAATGCCACGATCCCCAGCAGAAATCCGAGGGCAATGCCGTTGACCATTCCCAGTGCAAACTCTTTTTTAAACACATAGAACCAGTCGCGTGGACGAATCACGCCCAGCACCAGCTCCCGCGTACTGACGGCGATCGCCTGGTTCCCGGTGCAGCCACTCATGTCAGAGACAATCGGCAGGAAGACCGCCAGGGCGATGACGCTGGAGAGCGTTTTTTCATACATGGCAATCACACTGGCGGCGACAATATTCAGCACAATGTTAATGCTCAACCATGAGAGGCGGCGGGCACTGCGGATTTTGAGCGGCAGGCTGCGGAGTTCTTCCCCGCCCATGATCCCCGCGAACCGCAGAAAGGTTTTACCGGCCTGTTCTTCGCTGGCCTCTTCTACATCTTCCCGTCGGACCACGCCCACCAGGACCTGAGATTCATCGACGACTGGCAGTCCAAACAGCGGATGCGAATCAAAGAAATGCAGGAGTTCCTGCAGGCTTGTCGAATCGAGCACGCTGAGCGGGCTGGGGATCATCAGGCTGGAGAGCCGCTTTCCGGGTGGCGCCATCAGCAGGTCCCGGAGTCGCAGGACGCCCACCAGTTGCAGATCCCCGTTGATGACATAAATGTACTGCACGTTGTATTCAGCGTAGCGTTCCGCATTCTGGCGCAGATCGGAGACCACATCATCGACGGTCTGTGTCTCTTCAAAGGAGAGCAGTTCGGTGATCATCAGACCGCCGGCGCACAGCCTGGTGTATTTCGAGAGGAAGCGGACATTTTCCGCTTCTTCCGGATCCATGACTTCCAGAATTTTCTCGGACTGTTCCTCGGGCAACTGATCGAGCAGGTCTGCCTGTTCGTCGCTGTTCATTTCGTCGACGATTTGAGCCGCCTGTTCGGGCGTCAGCGAGGAGAGCAGCTGGGCTGCCTGCAGTTCGGGGAGCGCTTCCATCAGCCAGGCGGCGTGTTCTCCATCCAGCAGATTCAGAAACGCCTGCTGTTCTTCCAGAGAGAGCTGTGCCAGGATGCGGGCTTCTTCTCCGGGGGGCAGGGCATTCAGAAAGTTGATCGCTGCCTCGGATTCTCCGGCGCTGACAATCTGTTCCAATTGATCCCAGACATCCGGCAGTTCGAGTTGGGTCGAGTCGCTGAGTGGCTGTGAGTCGTTCATCTATCTCCCTTCCTGTCCCCGACGGGGCGGCTTCAGGCTGGTTCTTATTGTTTGTTGAATCAATCTTCGAAAGCAGGAGCGCCCTGCGGTTAGTGATTTTATAGTCAAACCGCGTAAAAAAAGAAGCCCATTCGACTTACGTTTACGTCTCAATTCAGGCAAAAACGTGAATCTAAACAGGATAGGGCTGCCGCCGATGGGTGGTTCTGGACAGGCGACGATGACGAATCGTGAGCGCAAAGTGAGCTGGCACACAGTGGCAGAGATGAAAAACAGAGAGCCTACTGCGAAGAGGTTTCTTTTTTCAACAGGCGATCTACGGTCTTCAAAGCTTCTTTGAAGTAACCGACAAACGCGATGTTTCCCTGCTGATCGATGACGGCTGCTTTGGGGATTCCATGGATGTCATATTGACGCATCGTTTCTCCAAACCAGCCTTTTTCCGTAGCAGGTCGGTCGATGGCCAGCTGATATTTGAGATTCTCTTTCTGCGCAAATTTCTGTAGATCAGAGATGTTAATATAACTGTCGTGCATGCCGATCAGGACAAATGGCTGGTCTGCGTAATAGCGGGCCGCAGTCCGGACCTCGGGGAGTTGACTGAGACAGGGGCCGCAACGGGTGCCCCAAAATTCGATGAGCACGACTTTGCCTTTCAGGTCCGGGGGACCTGATTTTCCCTCGCTGGTCACCCATTGAGCAGGTTTCAGTTCGGGAGCCGGCATGCCAGGTTGAAGCTGATTGTCCTGTTGATGGATCTTAGGCGGATGACGTTGTAAATAAGCGGCGAAGTCGCTGATCGGTGCACTGAAGATATGTTGCTCGGGGCGTCTGCGACCGCTGCGCGCTTCAGCTAACGAGACACTGCGATAATCCACAAGCGTTGCTCCGGCTGGCAAGGAGACCGCGAACGCATCCGCAGGCATCTGCGAAAAAACTTCTACGTTTTTGACCAGATAAACTGTCAGCATTCTGAGCTTACCACGATACATGTTCCAGGAGAGATGGGCACGGGGCAGGATCAATCCGCCGGGATATGTGGTCGGCGCAAAATATAAATCAATCCGGTCCGGATTTTCGAGGTCGGCCCCATAAGAGCTTTCCAGAACGCAGCCGGTCTGATTGTCGATCACATACCGGCGCGTTCGTGCCGAGGATGCCGTTTCATAGGTAGTCGTCTTGTCTGATTTCGAGATCTTCACATCAGGTTTTTCCAGGTTCAGCTTACCGGAAGCAGTCCGGCGAATCCTTTGCAGATAGGGCCATTCACAGAGGTCCTTGACAGTTCCCAGATGGAGCCATCGCCGCCTCTCCTGATAGGCATCGGCCTGATTGTTGCCGATGTGGTAGGCAAGCGAATCCCAGCCAGTATAGAGTTGTATGCTGTCTGGCACCGGTTTTCCCTCGAAATCAACGATCTGAGGTCTACCAGGTTTTGGGCTGTAAAAGTGGTCTTCGCGGAAGTGGTTCCTCTCGGATGTCAGAATCAGTTTGCTCCACACTAACTGGTCTGACTGATATTTCATCAGCAACCGGTCGATGTCAGGTACCTGGTCTGGAGGTAAAGCACGTAACTCTTTGAGCAGGGCTCGGGTATCGATCGGTTTTCTGGAAAGGAGCAGCCTGTCCGTAGTGATGCGCAGCGGGGTCTGTTGGGCGAGTTCCGATTGTGCGTGCCATTTGATCTGAAGTTCCGCCGGAAAGATGTGGTTCGGATTCGGTTTAAACTCCCTCTGGACCAGGTGGGCAGGGAGAAACTGAGGAGGCGTCAGTTCGAACCGGACTTTGGTAACCTCGCCTCCTTTGAGTTGCAAAAGTTCTCCCCGACTGGCCTCGGCCTGGGCCAGCGTGAGCGGTTCTGCGACGACAAACCGTTTCTTGCCGGGCACTACAAAAACCTGGATTTCGCCAGCCGCATTGGTTTGAGGATAGTCGACGAAAACGGTTTGAGTCGAAACCGGAAGCGGCCTGCTGGAAGAGTCCGTTTCATAATTGAAACTGACGTTGGGAATCGGTTTTCCTGTTTCCGCATTCACGGCTTTCAGAATCACGATTGCCGCTGGTTTCAATTTAAGGGGATGCACGACCTCATCTGTTTTCTCGGAGACAGCCAACTTTCCACTCTGGAAGCAGAACGGCTGATTCGGGGCAGGCTCAGCAATCAATTTGTATTCGCCGGGTAGCAGTTGTAATCGCGCATTGCCCTGACTGTCCGAACGAGATTGAATGCCGCCCCGTCGCTGTTGTCGGGCGGGATGAGCAGTCACCAGAACATCCGAGACTGGCTGGCCCGTTTTCTCGTGAGTGATCTGCACGTTCACCAGACGAGGAGCTACGAATTCGTGGCTTAAAAGACCATCATAACCCACAGGAATTTCTCTGCGGTTCTGATCCATTACTTTTTCAGCTGTCGCAATTCTGAGATGCCAGGGGTCAAATGCGGGCCCGGGATCGATGTTGGTCAGGTAACTGGTATCACGACGAAGTTGGGTGAATTCGTAATAGCCGTCTGCATTGGTGTATGTTTCGCGCAACTCGGCAGGGAGCAGACGAATGGCTGAGAAAGCCACAGGGGTCTTGACCGGTTGATTCTCGTTTCCCAGGAATTGACAGGACCATGTGCCGCTCGATTTAGGATTACGCAGACTGTCGATCAGGCCCAGTTGAACTTTGGTATGGGGCAGAGGCCGCCCCTGTTTGTCCATGATCAGTCCCTGCAATTTTGCTGGACGATCGAAGGTCAGGTCGACTTGAATCGGTTCATTTAAATAAAACGCACGCGCGGTCTCCTGAGTATTTTTGTCACTGATTTCAGTTCCCTGTGGTCGAACAGCGGGCCGGTATCGGCAGGATGCATGCCAGGTGAAACCATACCCTGCGCAGGTACCAAACACAGCGAAGCGTGCCTCAGCCTGTTTCGGGATCGGATTGGGACGCTCACGTGTCACCAGCAACTGGATATCTTTCAACTCGAAATATCCTGTTGCATCAGTGCGCGTCTTTCCTCGTAAAGGGTTAAAATTTCTGGAGAAACCCCAGTTCTCGCTGGTGAGATAAATTTCAGCATTCTTGAGTGGTTTTCCCTCTACAGTCCGCGCCGTTCCCGTGACTGTGACTCGATGTAATTCTACGTCGTGAACTGCACCCTCTGCGATGGTTTGCAGGATTTCCACTTTGGGAGGTCGCTGGGGCGGGGACTGCTGTTTTGACTTATCTTTGGAGACCTGTTCGGGTTTCAATGCCAGCTGCAGGGGAGTGTTTCCCCGTACGCTTTGAGGTTCTGCTGCCGTCAGTGAAGAGTAATAGAGTGATAAGACAAGCCCTGTTGATATCCAAAGCAGCTGCCGCGACGATGTGAGGAGTGACTCTTTACTGGTAACCCTGAACTGACTCATTCCCGTGCTCCTTAAGTGACTTCCTGAGCGGGCAAAATACGCTATCCGCGTGTTTATCTGGAGTGGCTCTGTCAGTATACACAGGTGAACCGGGAATGCAAATCGGCGTTTGCGTTATGACGGTACATGCAGCCGGTTATCAGAGGGTGTTTTATTGAACTGGTTTTTCAGGACTGGCCTGCGTCGATGCGCTGTATGGACAGACGAGGACGAATCGTGTGCACAGAAAGTGTCTGATCGCAAAAGTACAGATGAATCAAGAGGGATTAGGGCGAAGTGGCCTTGTCTTTCAACAGGCGATCTACGGTCTTCAAAGCTTGACTGAAGTAACCGACGTAAGCCAGGTTCCCCTGTTGGTCGATGACGGCTGCCGAGGGAATGCCACGCACGTTGTAATTGCGTATGGTTTCACCAAAGAACCCTTTGCGGGTCGAGGGGCGATCGATGGCCAGCTGGTAGTCGATCTCTTCTTTTTCCGCAAGCTTCTGCAGTTCCGGGACACTGATATGGCTGTCGTGCATGCCGATCAGTACGAATGGCTGGTCAGCATAATAGCGGGCGGCAGTTCGAACTTTCGGCAGCTGTGCGATACAGGAACCACAGTGTGTGCCCCAGAACTCAATCAGCACAACTTTGCCTTTCGTATCCGGCGGAGGGGAGACTCCTTCACGGGTGACCCAGCTGGCTGGTTTGATTTCCGGAGCTGGTCTGCCATAGTGCACCTGCTGTTCGAGCTTAGGTGCGTAGCGGGGATGACGCTGCAGATACGCGGCAAAATCTGTGACGGGACCTCTGAGCGTTCCCGAATAGGGGCGACTCGGTCCGGTCCGGGAAGCTCCGGGAAGCTCCGGGAGCAACATGGCGGGAATCGACGAGCACCGCTCCGGGTGGTAACGAGATGGCAAACGCATCGGCGGGCAACTGGTCGAAGAGTTCGACTTTTTCGAGCTGAAAGATTGTTACACTATTCAGTTTGCCCTGGTAGCGTCGCCAGCTGATGAAGAAGCGAGGCAGGATCAGACCGTTGGCCTGTTTCTGAGGTGCGAAATAGAACGAGGCTCGCTCCAGTCCCGTTGTCGGTTCTTCCAGGTAACTTTCAAAAATGAAACCGGTGTCCCGGTCGAAGACACGCCTGTGGAAATACTGGTGTTTCTGTCCCTGGTATTCCGACTCGGTCTGACCACTGTAGATCGTCCGTCGTCCTGCCTGTTGAATTTCCACTTCCGGTTTTTTGCGGTCTTGCGGGGCCGGACGCCGGATTCGCAGTGAAGGCCAGTCAGTGAAGTCGTAAGGAGTATGAATGTGTAAAAAACTTTTCCGATATACAGAGGCCTGATTATTGGCAGTGTCATATTGCAGTGTCTCCCATCCATCCCGGAACGAAATACTGTCGGGCAGACGTTTCCCCTGAGGATCATGGCGCTGACTGCGCCATTCGAAAAAGCGTTCCTCTTTGTGGAATGGTCCGGTGGAAGTCAAGACCGTCTGGCCTCCCCGCCATTTTTCTCCACCATGTTTTTGAAGCAGTGCATCGATATCAGGCAGCTGACAGGGATCGAGCGCACGCAGGTCTTTCAGCAGGCCTGTGGTATCGAGCCCGGGCTGGCGGCCCAGCATCAGTTGCGTCGTTACCTGCATTGTAGAGTTTCGCAAAAGTTCCGACTGCCGGTGCCATTTCAGTTGCAGTTCTGGCGGATAGATTGAATGGGGATCCGGCTTGGCTTCTGGCTTGAACAACTCGGCATCCACGAACTGAGGCTGGCTCAGTTTGAATTCGACTGTGGTCACTTCGCCGGCGGGAAGTTTGATGAAATCGCCCCGGCTGCCCTCGGCCTGGGCCAGGGTTAACGGTTCCGCGACAACGAACCGCCGCTGGCCCGGTGTCATGAAAGCCTGGATTTCGCCGGCGTCGTTTGTTTCCGGGTAATCCACATAGACGGTCTGTGTGGAAACGGGCAGGGGATCGCTCGTATCATGAGATTCATAGTTGAACCGCACTCCGGGAAGGGGGGCGCCGGTCTGAGCATCGACGGCTTTCAGGATCACGATCGCAGCCGGTCTCAGTTTGACCGAGTGCCGGACAGGGCCGGTCTGCTCTTTGACGAAAAACTGCTCACTCTGAAAATGAAACGGCTGTGCGGGAGTCGGCTCGACGATTAACTTGTATTCACCAGGTAACAGCTGCAGGTGCGCATTTCCCTGACTGTCCGAACGTGCCTGAATGCCTGCCTGGCGGATCTCTCTAATGGGGCGAGCTGTGACCAGGACGTCGGCGACCGGCTGTGCTGACTGCTCCTGCACAACCTGCACGGCTACATTCCGGGGTGCGAAAAATTCGCGGTTCAGTTCTCCCGCGTAGCCCACCGCTTCGTGGCGTTTGTTGTTTACCTTCTCTGCTGGAGAGGTGACTAACGTGAATTGCCAGGGATCAAAAGTGGGACCCGGGTTGATGCTGGCGAGATAACTGGTATCGCGGCGGAGCTGTTTGAATTCATAGTAGCCTTCCGCATCGGTGCGTGTTTCCCGGTATTCGGCCGGCAGCACATGGATACTGAAGAAACTGACGGGATCTTTGACCGGCTGGTTGTCATTTCCCAGAAAGCGACACGAGCGCATCCCCCAGCCTGAAGGACTACGTTGACTGTCAATCCGCCCCAATTGTACTTTCGCGTTGGCCAGTGGGTGTCCCTGCTTATCGGTAATGCGGCCTTTCAGCAGAGCGGGACGGTCAAACATCAGATCGGCGATCAGCGGCTCATCCAGGTAAAATGCATTCGCGGTGACATCCGCGTTTTTGTCTCCCAACTCGGTTCCCTGCGGGCGGACATCGGGACGGTAGTAACATGTCTCATGCCATGTGAAACCATATCCCGCGCAGGTACCAAAAATCTCGAATCTGCCTTCTGCGGGTTTCGGAATCGGATTGGGGCGCTCGCGCGTCACCAGCAGCTGGATGTCTTTCAGTTCATAGTGGCCGGTTTCATCAGTTCGTGTCTGGCCGCGCAGCATTTCAAATCCGCTCGGCATGTATCTGGCAGCCGACCCTACATAAATGGTCGCATTTTTCAGTGGGGTACCGTCGAAAGTGCGTGCGGTTCCCGAAATTGTTACCCGATGCAGTTCTGCTCCATAGCCGGCACCCGATTCAATCGTCTCCAGGATTTCCACTTCAGGAGGTCGTTTTGCGGGCTGCGTTGATTCGTCGCTGGAGACCTGCTCCGGTTTCAGTGCCAGTTGCAGCGGAGCGATTCCCCCTGCGCTTTGAGGTTCTGCTGACTGTACCACAGAACTATAGAGTGGTATGAGAACGACTGCGGACAGTAATAACCGCTGACGCGTTGATGTGAGCAGTAACTCCTTGCCGGTAACCGTGAACAGACTCATTCCCGTGCTCCTTACAGTAATTCCCTGAGTAAACGATGCGCGCTAATCGCGTGTTCATCTGGGGTGGTTCTGTCAGTATACACGGGTAAACCGGGAATGCAAATTGGCGTTTGCGATTATCACGGTTCACGTAGCGGGAGGATGAGTTCTCAAACAGTGACCGTCACTTACTCCTGCAGATCAAATTTGAGATCGGCGATTTCTTTGCCGTCTTCGACCGTGACCGTCAGGCCAGAGTTGTCGGCAGAAGCGTATTTTTCCGGCAGCAGATTTTCGGGCGGCGGTTGTGGTTTGGGATTCGGGTCGTAGTTGGGATCATCTTCCGGCAGTGCCTGGCTGACTTCAGCAGGTTCGAATTGGGTGATCATGACCGTGTACTCACCCGCCACCACACCATCAGTGCCTTCAAACGTTCCCATCTGAAACAGACCCGCATTGTCAGTGAGTCCATTTGCGTTTTGTCCCTTTGTCTGATCGACGGGAACGAAAGAGATACTGGCCCCCTCAACGGGTTCTCCGTTATAAGTCACAGTACCGGAGACGGGAGTCCGGTTCGGACGCTCACCTTCGGCACCACCACCACAACCTGTGAGCAGGGCACTGACGGAGCAGGACAACAGAGTGAAGTAGAGGAGGCTTTTACTTCGTTTGAGTGGGAGCATTGCATTCTCTCGCTTTTGATGTGAGTCGTGTTTTATATAGGAAAATTAATTAATCGCTTCGAGATAGAAGTGCGTGTCAGCCTGTTGCGATCATAGGGGAATCGTAGCTCGAAAATCAACAAACTATCAGAAACTGTGTTGTATTTCAGGTGTAATCCACTACCATAGAACAATGGAGAGTGTTAAAGAAATGTGTCAATAAATCTTCAACAAAATTCTGCGTTTTATTGAAAGACACATGTTCTGACCTCAATTCTCATCTAATCACTGTTAATTACCCGCCGTCTATATCGAGACCATTGTGAATCCACTTTTGCTCAAAGTGGTTCGGGTTATTTTCGCATCAACATCTTGAAGAAGCATCAAACTGCTTCAGGTATTTTTGAATCCTGTAAGCGCTGCGATTCTCTGAGAAGAACTGGAGAAAAGGGTTCTAATCTATTCTAAGTATTTTATTAAGGAGGCCTTTGGTGAAGAACATTGGTAAAGAAAGACGCCGTGGTTTTACATTGATTGAACTGCTGGTTGTGATTGCTATCATTGCCATTTTAATTGCATTACTGTTGCCAGCAGTACAACAGGCTCGTGAAGCGGCACGACGTTCGACCTGTAAAAACAATCTGAAACAACTCGGGTTGGCTCTACACAACTACCACGATGCATTTGGGATGTTTGTCCTGCGTAAGGGGGGGACAAACGGTTCTGACAGCAATACTTCCAACCGGGGCCGTCTCTGTGGTTTTGTCGGTCTGCTGCCCTACATTGATCAGGCGCCGTTGTTCAACAAAATTTCTGCCGGCGATTCTTCACATTCTCCTTTTGGTCCCGCTGCCTGGCGAGGCTGGGGTGTCTGGAATGTCACGATTCCCATGTTACGCTGTCCATCTGACGGACGTGACAAACGGACCATTCGGACGAACAATTACGTCTTCTGTCTGGGCGATTCTTCCCGAAGTATCAACGGGGGCAACAGTCGTGGGATGTTCCCCAATCGCAATGGCACACGCATTCGCGATATTACCGACGGGACCAGTAACACCATCGCCATGAGTGAGCACGTGCGTGCTAACTATAGTCCTTCTACCAGCAATGCCAAACGCAGCCGCGTGGAAGGGATTGCGATGGGGCAGACACCTCGTACCAATCCCGGTACCTGTATGGCCCTGGCTTCCGGTGCCGGCTGGGTCAGTGGAACTTCCGTGAAAGGGAAACATGGTACGTCCCTGTGGGATGGCCAGGCTGAGCGTTGTGGATTTACGACAATCCTGCCTCCGAATGCACCCTCCTGTGCAGAAGGGACCAATGTGAATGCGGACTCGAGTCATGCGGCTCTGGCTCCCTCCAGCCTGCACGTCGGTGGTGTGCATATCCTGATGGCTGATGGGGCGGTTCGTTTTATCTCGTCCAACATCAACACTGGGAACTTAAGTGCAGCGACTCCGAATCCCGGCGCTATTTCTGCCAGCCCTTATGGTGTCTGGGGGGCCCTGGGTACCAAAGAAGGTGGCGAAGTACTGGGTGAATATTAAATCTGATTCAGCAGTTTCCCGCGCGAGCGCTCCCGCGGTCTGCTGAACCAGGAAATCAGCCCTCTTTACTTCTGTGTAAAGGGGGCTTTTTTCTTTACCCTGATTCAAGCAGAAGACTTTCTGCGTTTCAATGCTTTTTCCACTTCGACCGCCAGGAATACGATCGAGGAGAGCGCGAGAGTGACAGCCAGTTCCCCTGCCGTCAGCGGGGCGGTCTTAAAGACGGTGTTCAGCACGGGTACATAGATCGTAGCCATCTGCAGTATGAACGTCAGCAGCACGGCTGCGAACAGCGGCTTATTGGAGAGCGGCCCCTGTGAAAAAAACGATTCCCGTTCCGAGCGAATTGCCAGGACGTTTCCCATCTGGCTTAAACAGAGGACGGTGAAGACCATCGTCTGCCAGTGCGTCTGACTGCGATCGATAAACCAGGCCTGCGTAAACAGACAGACTGCGCCCATCAGCAGGCCCACCCAGATCATTTGGGCTCCCAGTCCGTGGGCGAATATATTCTCTTTCGGATCGCGAGGAGGACGCTGCATCAGATTTTTTTCACCCGGCTCGGCGGTGAGTGCCAGGCCGGGAACGCCATCGGTGACGAGATTGATCCACAGAATATGAATCGGCAGCAGCGGGATGGGCAGGCCGAGCAGGGGGGCCAGAAAGATCGTCCAGATCTCGCCCAGGTTGCTGGTCATCGTGTATTTGATAAACTTGCGAATGTTGTCAAAGATCCGCCGTCCCTCTTTGACCGTCTTGACGATGGTCGCAAAATTATCGTCCAGCAGAATCATGTGCGCTGCTTCCTTGGAGACGTCCGTGCCCGTGATGCCCATCGCGACTCCAATGTCGGCCCGTTTCAAAGCGGGCGCATCATTCACGCCGTCCCCGGTCATCGCCACATAATGCCCGCGGTCCTGGAGTGCCTGCACGATTTTCAGTTTCTGTTGGGGAGAGACGCGGGCGTAGACGCGAATTTTTTCGATCCGGTTTTCCAGCTCTTCCAGAGACAGCTGTTCCAACTGACGTCCGGTGATGACAGCGCCTGCATCGTGTTCGCCGATGATCCCCACCCGCCGGGCAATGACTTCCGCAGTTAACGGATGATCGCCGGTGATCATCACGGGATGAATGCCGGCAGAACGACAGAGCGCCACCGATTCTGCTGCTTCCGGACGGGGAGGATCCAGCATGCCGATCATGCCCGCCAGCGTCAGTTCCGATTCCACCTCTTCCGGATTCAGCGTCTCCGGCACAGAATCCCAGATCCGCAGCCCAAAGCCCAGGGTTCGCAGACCGTTGCCTGCAATCTGTTCGGCATGGTCTAACACCGTGTCGCGATCAATGGCTGAAGGTTCTGTTGGCGAATGCACGTGGGTCGAGCGGGCCACGATCTCTTCAGCAGCACCTTTGGTAATTGAAACGACCTGCCCCTCGTTCCAGGGATGAAACGTGGTCATCAGCTTGCGTTCCGCATCAAAGGGGATCTCAGCCAGTCGGGGGAATGCGCCTTCCAGGGGCGCGCGTAGAAATCCTTTTTCGCGCGCCAGTTCAAACAGGGCCGTTTCTGTCGGATCGCCGATGACCTCGTCTGCGTTGTCCAGTCGCGTGTCATTACACAGCGACAGGGCACACAGCAGCAGTTCCGTATGCGGTTTCTCTGCGAGACTCTGCTCGGTCGTGGATTCCGCGTCTGTGGCAGGAAGTTCGTCCGTCGAAACGAGTTCTCCGTTGAGGTAAACCTTTTCGACTGTCATCCGGTTCTGTGTGAGGGTTCCGGTCTTGTCGGTGCAGATATAAGAGACCGATCCCAGGGTTTCCACCGCGGGCAGTTTGCGAATCAGAGCATGCTGCTTGACCAGCTTGCGGGCTCCCAGGGCGAGGGAGATCGTAATGACCGCGGGTAAGGCTTCGGGGATCGCAGCTACCGCGAGCGAGATCGCGGTCAGCAGCATCAGTAGAGGCGGTTCGCCTCTGAGCAGGCCGGCCACAAAGACGATGATGCAGATCGCAAAAATCGCATACGCGAGCTTTTGGCCAAAAGCGGCCAGGCGTTTCTGCAGGGGCGTCCGTCCCTCTTCCTGGTCCTGGAGCAGGGTGGCGATCTGTCCCAGTTGCGTCTGCATGCCTGTTTCCGTTACCACACCCTGTCCGCGGCCTTTGGTGATCAGTGTCCCTTTAAAGGCCAGGTTTTTCCGGTCGCCCAGGGGGAGGTCCTCGTCAGGAATGACCCGGGTGATTTTTTCGACGGGCAGCGACTCCCCTGTCAAAGCTGCTTCATCGATCTGCAACTGGACCGCTTCCGTCAGTCTCAAGTCTGCGGGCACAATGTTGCCGGCTTCCAGGATCACCCGGTCCCCGGGAACCAGTTGGCTGACCGGAACGGTTTCGACGTTGTCTTCACGGATGACGTTCGCCGAGGGAGCCGCCATCTTCTTGAGTGCGGCCATCGCTTTCTCGGCCCGGTATTCCTGCACGAAGCCCAGAATGGCATTCAGCAGTACGATCACGGTGATCGCAATCGTGTCGGCAGGTTCCCCGATGATTCCTGAGATCACAGCCGCCGCGATCAGCACCAGAATCATGAAATCTTTGAACTGATCCAGAAACATCATCCAGACCGATTTTCGCTGCTTTTCAACCAGTTCGTTCAGACCGACTTCGGCTCGTCGGGTTTCGACTTCGGTGTGCGTCAGCCCCTGCTCGGGAGACTGCAGACGGTCCGCGATGGTCTCGATGTCGAGCTGATACCAGGTGGCGGGAGAATTATCGGCTTGATTCATCAGGCACCTGTGCTGAACTGTGGTCGTGATGGGCAGTGCGGGAACAGGGACGCTGGGGGCCCGGGTGTTGCTGGCATGAAGATTCTGAACAGTCTCATGAGCTTTCAAATCGTGCTGGCGGGGTTTGGGTTTCCGATTCGAGGTCGGTTCAAAAATTGAACGCTCTTTCGATTCTAACGGATCAAACCATTTTCAGCTACAGCCGGAATTTGTCTCAGGCCGTTCCCGACTACCTGAGACGATTCCAGAACTGGATTTCGCTTCCTTCTGGCATCAACGTTGGTTGATGGTTAGAATGAACCCGTTCTGCAGCGGAATCTGTAGAGAGTGTTGAATCTGAAGTATTGAATCTGAGAGGAAGTCTGGACATGTTTTCCAACCTGCGTCGATTATTCGTATTGCTGATCTGTTTCGCTCTGACACTGACCCTGGGGCATGCATCCCGGGCCGCAGAGGAACAGCCGGTTCTGCTCGCAGGGGCAGCGACCAGTAATATTACGCCTCCCCTGGGAGAACTGATCGTGGGGGGCTGGCAGCCGATCCCCGCCAAACGCGTTCACGACGAACTGCACGCCCGCTGCATCGTATTGGATAACGGGCAGACCAGGCTGGCGATTGTGCTCTGTGATAACGTCGGCATTCCGGAATCGGTCTTCGATCTGGCCAAAGAGCAGGTTCACAAGCACACCAAAATTCCGAAGTCGCATCTGCTGATGGCGTCGACACACACGCATTCCGCCACCACGGCACGCGGCCCTTCGAAGGTGCTGCGGGAAACCGAGTTCACCGAGTATCAGAAATTTCTGGCCAGCCGGATTTCCGATGGCGTCCGTCGGGCCCTGTATCAACTCGAACCGGCGCGGATTGGCTGGGGGCAGGTCGATGAGCCTTCGGAAGTCTTTAACCGTCGCTGGTATGTGAATGACACTTCGCTGCTGACCAACCCCTTTGGTGGACTGGATCGTGTCCGCATGAATCCGCCCCGGGGAAACAAAGCCCTGGATCGCCCCGCTGGTTCCACCGACCCGCAGGTCAGTTTCATTTCGATTCAGAGTCTGAAAGGGCGGCCGATCGCGTTGCTCGCCAATTACTCACTGCATTATGTGGGGGGCGTGCAGTCAGGCGATGTGTCGGCTGACTACTTCGGCTACTTCGCGAAATACATTGAACAGAAGCTGGGCGCCCAGGATCAGTCCCCCCCCTTCGTCGGCATCCTGTCGAACGGGACCAGCGGTGATGTCAACAACATCAACTTCACCCAGAAGGGGGGCAAGCGGTACCAGCGTTATGAAAAGATGCAGGAAGTGGCAGAGAAAGTCGCCAGCCGCGTCTATGAAGCACAGCAGACGATCAAGTATCAGAACTGGGTGCCGCTCGGAGCGGCCACGGCTAAGCTGCCTTTGAAACTCCGCAAACCGACACCCGAAATACTGGCACACTTCGAGAAAGTCAAATCCGAATCAGGGAACGGTAATCGGGCAAAGCATCGGCGGGAAGAAATTTACGCCGAACGGATCGCGAAAATCATGGATGCACCGGACCAGATCGAAATCCCCCTGCAGGTGATGCGGATCGGTTCGCTGGGGATTACCGCGATTCCCTTTGAAACGTTTACCGAAACCGGCCTGGAACTCAAAGAACGCAGTCCCTTCAAGTCGACATTTACCATCGAACTGGCCAACGGTTCGTTCGGTTATCTGCCGACACCGGAACAGCATCGACTGGGGGGCTATGAAACCTGGCTGGGCACGAATTATGTTGAAAAAGATGCCAGCACGAAAATTGTCAACACGCTGCTCAAGCTGTTTGCTGAGCTGAAAAAAGAAGATTCCTGATCAGCGGCTGTCGTTCTGCAATGAACGCACGCTGGTTCAGGGCTTGTATCAGGTGAGAGACCCGGGTTAGAATGGTCTCTCACCACCAAAAAGACCTGCCTGTTGTTTCCTGCCTCCCCTGAACAGGCCGAAAGATCGTTGATTCATGACTGATTCGAGAATTCGGACCCTATTTGTCACCCTCCTGAGTTGCCTGTGTCTGCTCGCCGGCAGCCGATTCTGCGCTGCAGAACCTCTCGATTTCCAACGGGATGTGGCTCCGCTGCTGAAGCAGCACTGTCTGGTCTGCCATAACAAACGGATTCGACAGGGAGAGCTCTCACTGCATTCCCAGCAGGCGACCTTGCACGGGGGCGAGAGTGGACCGGTCGTCGATCCAGGCGATCCGGAGGCGAGTTATTTGCTGGATCTGATCACGCCCAGTGACGGAGTCGCCGAGATGCCCCGCGAGGCACCGCCGCTCTCGGAAAAAGAACAGGCCGTCTTCCGCCGCTGGATTAAAGCGGGGGCACCCTGGCCGGAGAAACTGGAGCTGGAACCGCCACTGTTGTGGTCGCTGAAACCGTTGACTCAGCCGGCGGTTCCCACCGATGTGAAATCGACGGCCGAATTTTCGATCCGCAACTCCATCGATGCTTTTATTGCCTCGCGTTTGCAGCAGGCCGGTGTCCCACCCGCTCCGCCTGCAGATCGGCGGACCTTGATCCGCCGCCTCTATCTGGATCTGGTCGGCTTGTTGCCATCTCCGGAAGAGGTGGAAGCGTTTGTGGCAGATACGGATTCGGGTGCCTGGGAACGACTCGTCGACAAGCTGCTGGCTTCTCCTCATTTCGGCGAACGCTGGGGACGCTACTGGCTGGACATGGCCCGTTATGCGGACAGCTCCGGTTACCTGGGGGACAGCATGCGACCCCACGTCTGGGTCTATCGGGAATGGGTCATCGATGCAATCAACGAAGACATGCCCTTCGATCAGTTCTCGATCGAACAGTTGGCTGGTGACCTGTTCGAGAAGCCGACGGTGGATCAAAAAGTGGCGACCGGCTTTCATCGCAATACTCTGAAAAACACGGAGGCGGGCGTCGACCTGGAACTGTACCGCACGAAAGAAATTGTCGATCGTGTCAACACGACCGGCATGGTCTGGCTGGGGCTGACGTTTGGCTGTGCCGAGTGTCACGATCACAAACACGATCCCATTTCCCAGAACGAATTTTACCAGCTGTATTCTTTCTTCAATAACGCCGACGAATCCACCGTAAAAGTCAAGCGGGACTGGGAAGAACAGGAATACCAGGAAGCCCTTGCCGGCTGGCAGCCCGATTACGATCGTTGCCAGGCGGAACTCAAGGCCTTCGAAAAGGCGGACCTCACCGAAAAGCAACGTGCTGAAATCGACAAGATTCTGAAGGGCTATAAACGCTCGTCCGATCTGAAAAAACTGGAACCCTTTTATCAGACGAAAAAAGAGGGCTGGGATAAGCTCTCTGCAAAGTTGGGTAAATTACTCTCCACTCAGCCGAAAGCTCCTTCGACGCGTGCTCCCGTTTTCTCAGAACGAACCAAAGACCGCCGGGAAACCTTCGTGCATGTCCGCGGCGTATATAACCGGCCTGGAGACAAGGTTAGCCCGGGGACACCTTCCGTACTGCCGGACCTACAGCTATACCGGTACTCAACAGACCGGTAAGACAATCAGTGAGGGGGGGGCCAGCCAGTCGACGACCTCATTTACCTACGACCTTCAGGGACGGATGGAAACGGTCACAATCACAAACTTAGACGGAACCGGAGCGGCAACCAGCATCGAAAAGGCAACGTACGATTACGATGCAACTGGAATTCGTGTTTCAGCTCTTTATGAAGTTGACACCGACGCGGATGGTACTGTCGATGAAATAACCAAGACCGAATACCTGAACGATCCCTCTAATCTTACGGGTTATTCCCAAGTCATTCAGGAAACCGAATACGATGAGAATGGGGTGATCTCAAAACGTGTGATTTATACACTCGGTCATGATCAGATCAGCCAGACGACTATTGAATATGTGAGTGGAGTTGCTCAAACTTCTGAAACACTATTCTTTGGTTATGATGGAACAGGATCGACACGTGTTCTGTTTGATATTGCAGGCGCTATTGCAACAGTAGCTGGCGTCGAACAACTCTTCTTCTTTGATGCCTATGGTAACCTGCTCAATATGGAGGCCAGTCAGGCTGCAACCAGTTACCTGTATCGGGGTGAGCAATTTGATGCTCGAATTGGCCAGCAATATTTAAGGGCGAGATATTATGATCCTGCTTCAGGTCGGTTTAATAGGCTCGATCCATTTCAGGGAAGAATATATGATCCACAGTCATTACATAAATACCTATATGCACATGGTGATCCAATTAATGGAATTGACCCAACAGGAATGTTCACAATTGCAGGACTCCTAAACACAATCAGTGTCCGTGGACAACAGTTTGCCCGGCAGTATAATTCTGCCAGTAAAGCTGGAACCAAAGTTTATAAGGTGCTCGTATCAACGATTGTTATTTTAAATTACTCTCTTGCATTTCAAGATTCAAAGCTTGTGTATGCCAATGCTCTTGCAACTCCATATAACTTAAAGTTGTTAAAGCAGTTCAATAATATTAAACCACATAAAATTCAAGCCTTTGTATTTAACCGAGATTTCCCATATGGATCAGCCTGAAACCACTCCAGGCATGGACTTTCTTTGATTGTAACCACTGCGGTCC
>NZ_CP037421.1:6169236-6170588 GCF_007748155.1 Gimesia panareensis | reverse complement strand
GAATTCTGTTACCAGCGTTGAAATGTTCTCTTCGGAGTCATCGTGAGCCACTAGAATGCAATCAAGGTAGAGTCCCATTCGGCGTACCTCCCAAAACCATTTGATCTACAATTCCCCAACAAGGCCCATAGTATTCACTAATGGAGATTAGCATGCAAATGGGGCCACCTGGATGGGAGAATGCGCGTCGAAAATGGCCCCACCGTAGCTGATTCCGTATGGCTCTGCGTTTTCTCGAGAGATTGCTTCACCCGCATTCCACATGGATCAAGAAATGGGGGAAGGTCATCACGGGTCTTCTGTCCCACTTTGCCGAATTGCATCAAGATGCTTTTCTGTGGGCTGAAAATTCTTTGCAAAATGTACACGCGCAGGAAAAAGACTTTCGACAAACTCACGAAAAGATTTTGCCAATACAAGATGATCTAATTCTGACAGTGGAGTAGCCTCTCCAGGGTCGTATAAACCAAAGTCGATATCTTCTTCAAAATCGTAGATCCATCCCTTCTTTTCATCGGAAAGTGACAAATAAATTGGAGTGCCAACCTTATCAAAGGCAATCAGTAATAAAGATGAAGCATCATCTTTTGTCGTATACTTTGTACCAATAGTGAGGGCTTCTAAATTTTCAGTAGATGCAGGATTTAACCCCAGAAAATGATCAATACGCGATGGAGAAATAGTATATTTCAATAAATCGCTTTGAATTTGATCCGGAATCACAATTCCAGGTGGTAATTCCTCTCCTTCAAAGTCTTCTAAGTCAGGTTCTTTGTAGGCAGATGGAATGGGGCTACCCCCATTGATTTTCAAGAGGAAATCAAAATAATCTTTGGGTAATGAAATGGAAAATGATTGTTCATAATTCAAGATGTCGGACGTAGAAACTGACGGGTTGACATCACGAAATAAAACATGGCAAAAATTTTTATCCATTGAAAAACTCACTTCTTATATTTTTTATTGTTAAGTAATTCCCAAAAGAATACACCACCATGATGAGTCCGATGTCCTCCGAATAACGCTTTGTGTACATCCTTACGAACAAGTTGCATAATACCTATAACTTCATGGTGATGCCATGTATATCCGGAAGGAGTTCCTGCAATCCGACCACTTAGCACATTAGCAGTTTTTTCATCAAGGTTCCGTTTTTGCGTAAGAGGGAAAAAGAGCGTTGAGAGCGGACCAGGGTGTAGGTATGGAGTTAAGTCTGGCTGTCCATTTGGTTTGATAGAGACTCTGACACCCAAGGTAGCCTCAAGTGCAGCAGCGTTACTGTAACATCTCTTCTGTAAATTATCTGTGTGGCGGAGTGGTGCTTGTTATTTGAGCGTAGCGAAAATAACAAG